>NZ_JBBCIR010000048.1:0-14579 GCF_037189885.1 Paludisphaera sp. | reverse complement strand
CAGGCTCGCGCGTGCAGGCGGGACGCCCGCACCACAAAAGGCTTGGTGACGGCCACCTGCCGCTTCGGGCGAGACCGGCCCGCCGCCCGGCCCTTGACTTTTTCCCGCGAACCGGGTGTCCGAGTATCGCGTAGAAGGAGTGAAAACATCGACGACCATCCGCGCGACGACGCGTGAGGCCCCCGGGGCCGTCCGTCTCGCGGCGCGCCGTCCGAAAGGGGGTTGTTCATACCATGGCATTCCGATTCGACAAGTTGACGCTCAAGAGCCAGGAGGCGCTCCAGGCCGCCCAGGGCGTCGCCGCGGAGCGCAGCCACCAGCGGCTGGAGCCCATGCACCTGCTGGTCGCGCTGCTGGATCCCAACCAGCAGGTCGTCCGGGCGCTGTTCACCCAGCTCGGGGTGAGCCCGGATCAGGTGCTCAGGGCGGCCCGGCAGGGGCTGGACGCGCTGCCGCGCGTGACCGGCGGCGAGATTTCCATCGGCCCGGATCTGGCGCAGGTCCTCGAAGCCGCCCAGGCCGAGGCCGACCGGATGAAGGACCAGTACGTCTCGGTCGAGCACCTGCTGCTCGGCCTGGCGAAGGTCAAGAGCAAGACCCAGGCGCTGCTGGAGTCGCTGGGCGTCGCCGCGCCGGAGATCCTCCAGGCGTTGCAGAAGGTCCGCGGCGGGCAGTCGGTCACCGACCAGAACCCGGACGACAAGTACCAGGCGCTCGAGCGCTACGGCCGCGACCTGGTCGAGGCCGCGCGCAAGGGGAAGATGGACCCGGTCATTGGCCGCGATTCGGAGATCCGCCGGGTCGTCCAGGTCCTCTCGCGCCGCACGAAGAACAACCCAGTGTTGATCGGCGAGCCGGGCGTCGGCAAGACGGCCATCGCCGAGGGCCTGGCCCAGCGCATCGTCTCGGGCGACGTGCCGGAGTCGCTCCAGAACCGCCGACTGATCGCGCTGGACATGGGCGCGCTGGTGGCCGGGGCGAAGTATCGGGGCGAGTTCGAGGAGCGGCTGAAGGCCGTGCTCAAGGAGGTGACCGACTCCGAGGGCCGCGTCATCCTCTTCATCGACGAGCTGCACCTCGTCGTCGGCGCGGGCAAGTCGGAAGGGGCGATGGACGCCGCCAACCTGCTCAAGCCGGCGCTGGCGCGCGGCGAGCTGCGCTGCATCGGCGCCACGACGCTCGACGAGTTCCGCGAGAACATCGAGAAGGACCCGGCGCTGGAGCGACGGTTCCAGCCGGTGTTCGTCGGCGAGCCTTCCATCGACGACACGATCGCGATCCTCCGCGGCATCAAGGAGCGTTACGAGGTCCATCACAAGGTCAAGATCAAGGACTCCGCGCTGGTCTCGGCCGCCAAGCTGGCCTCGCGCTACATCACGGATCGCTTCCTGCCCGACAAGGCCATCGACCTGGTCGACGAGGCGGCGAGCCGGCTGTCGATGGAGCTGCAATCGGTCCCGACGGAGATCGACGTCCTGCAGCGTCGGCTGCTGCAACTGCAGCTCGCGCAGCGGATGCTCCAGAAGGAGGAGGAGTCGCACGCGCTGGAGCGGCTGGCGGAGGTCGAGGACGACATCGAGCAGGTCGAGAAGGAGCTGCAGGATCTGCGTCGCCAGTGGGAGATGGAGAAGTCCGGCCTGGGCGACGTGCAGAAGGTCCGCGAGCACCTGGAGTCGGTCAAGAACGACTTCAACCGGCTGATGGACGACATCCGCCACAAGCAGCAGCTCGGCGAGCGGCCCGACGAGGCGAGCTATCAGAAGCTCGCCGCGCTGGACTCGGAGCGCAAGGCGCTGGAGAAGCGGATCGCGGAGGCGGAGGCCGCCGACGGGGCCGCGGCCGGGGAAGGGGGCGAGAAGCCGAGCCAGCTGCTCAAGCGCGAGGTCGACTCCGAGGAGATCGCCGAGGTGGTCAGCCAGTGGACCGGCGTGCCGGTCTCGCGGATGCTCGCCACCGAGCGGGAGAAGCTGCTGAACCTGGAGGACCAGATCCACCTGCGGATGGTCGGCCAGGACGAGGCCGTGACCGCCGTGGCCGACGCGGTGCGCCGAAGCCGCGCGGGGCTCCAGGATCCGAACCGGCCGATCGGCTCGTTCCTGTTCCTCGGGCCGACGGGCGTCGGCAAGACCGAGCTGGCGAAGGCGCTCGCCGAGTTCCTGTTCGACAGCGAGGCGGCGATGGTCCGCCTCGACATGAGCGAGTACGGCGAGCGGCACAACGTCGCCCGGCTGATCGGGGCGCCTCCGGGATACGTCGGCTACGAGGAGGGGGGCCGGCTCACCGAGGCGGTCCGCCGCCGGCCGTATTCGGTCGTCCTGCTCGACGAGGTGGAGAAGGCCCACCGCGACGTCTTCAACGTGCTGTTGCAGGTGCTCGACGACGGCCGCCTCACCGACGGCCAGGGCCGCACGGTCGACTTCCGCAACACGGTCATCATCATGACCTCGAACCTCGGCAGCCCCATCATCGCCGAGCTTTCCGCCGCCGGGGCCGACGAAGAGACGATGCGGAGCCAGGTCCAGGAGGTCTTGCGTCGCGAGTTCCTGCCCGAGTTCTTGAACCGGATCGACGAGACCATCATCTTCCGTCCCCTGGGCCGGGAACAGCTCGCGGAGATCGTCGGCATCCAGCTCAAGCGGCTGGACAAGCAGCTCGCCGAGGCCAACCTCTCGATCCGCGTCACCGACCGGGCGAAGGAACGGCTCGCCGAGGAGGGCTTCGACCCGGCCTACGGCGCCCGCCCGCTGAAGCGCGTGATCCAGCAGCGCCTGGCCAACCCGCTGGCGAAGGCGCTGCTCGAACAGCGCGTCAGCCCGGGCGACGTGGTCGAGATCGACTTCGACGGCAAGGATTTCACCTTCGCCCCGACGCGGGCGTAAGCCGGAGGCGGCTCGCCCCGGAAACGCCGCGTCATCGCGAGGCCGGCGGGAGGATTCGCCTCCCGCCGGCCTTTCGCGCGCCGGGAATAGAAGTTGCGGAAGGGTGGCGTGTCGGGCCGAGACACCGATGCGGCCCGGGAGCCAAGCCCCAGGGGAGCCGCATGCCATGACGCAAGCCAGTAGCGCCGGGTCGAGCCAGGACGTCGCCGACATCCTGACGGTCGACCATCGGGAGATGATGGAGCTGATCGACCAGATCAAGCGGACCACGGACGCCGGCGAGCGTCGGGACCTCGCCGACGCCCTGATCGCCGAGGTGATGCGACACGCCGTGGCCGAGGAGATGTACGTCTACCCCGCCGTCGAGGAGCACGTGCCCGACGGCGCCCAGCACGTCCGGGACGACAAGCAGGAGCACGCCCAGGTCGTGCTCGTCATGAAGCAGATGGAGGATGTGGAGGCCTCGGACCCGGTCTTCATGGAGCGGGTGGAGGACCTGGAACGCCTGCTGCGACACCACATCGACGACGAGGAGTCGGAGCAGTTCCCGGAGCTTCGCGCCCACATCCCGCGCGAGAAGCTCGTCGAGATGGGAGAGAAGGTCGAGGCCGCCAAGAAGCTGGCGCCGACCCGCCCGCACCCGAGCGCCCCCCACTCCGAGCTGTTCCACAAGACCATCGGGGTGGGCGTCGGCATGGTCGACAGGCTGCTGGACAAGCTCACCGGGCGGAATACCGGCTGAAGCGATACCGGGCGATCCGGCTTTGGAGGGCGTTCGCTCCTCGCCCCCCTCCCACGCGGGGCCGACGCCCCGACGCTTTCTAGGCAGGTCGCGAGGCGGGGTGCCGCCTCGAATCTCCCCCCTTCTCCCCCCGTGGGAGAAGGTGCCCCGGAGGGGCGGATGAGGGGGTCGGCGCGCGACCGAAGGCCGGCGGGGTTCCCCCTCATCCGGCCTTCGGCCACCTTCTCCCACGAGGGGAGAAGGGACGCTTGGCGGTCGTCGCCCTCCCGTGGGAGCGGAGGCGGGCGCTCAATTCGCCGCGGCGCGGGCGGGGGCCGGCGCGCGGCGGATTTCGGGGACGTCGGGGACGCGCTCGACGAGGACGTTGGGGCGGCCGTCGGGCTGCTTGTGGAGTTCGAAGCCGTCGTAGGGCTGTCCGGTCGCGGTGCGCGCCTCGTAGCGGAGGACGCCGCCGTCGACGGTGATGATCTGGTAGAGCTGGACATCCTCGCCGGCGCGCCGCATCCAGGGCTCGTGCTCCAGCGCATACTGCTTCGGACCGGCGACCGAGACGACGTAGACCGTGCCGGGCGCGGCGGGAGCCCCGTCGGCGGTCTCGCCGGCGTCGAACGATTGCAGGCCCGTTCGCGCGTAGGTGTGGTCATGGCCTTGCATCACGATGTCGACCTTGTGGCGGTCGAAGATGGGCTGCCAGAGCGTCCGAAGGTCCGCGTTGTCGCGGCGCTCGGCGGGCGAGTAGATCGGGTGGTGGAACGTGACGACGGTCCAGGCCTGGGGGTTGTCGGCCAGGACGCGGTCGAGCCATTCCGCCTGCTCGCGTTGGCCCTCGCTGGAGTTCAGCGAGACGACGCGCATCCCCTGGTAGTCGAAGTAATAGGCGGTCTCCTCCAGCCCCTTCGGTCCGTTGTCGGGGAGGGCGAACTGGGCCCGCCAGTGCGCGGTCATGACGCCCTTGGCGCCCGGGACGGCGGTGCCGTCGGGGAGGCGGGGTCGATCGTATTCGTGGTTGCCGATGGAAGGGACGCTGGGGACCACGCCGTTGATCCAGCCGCCGGCGGCGAACCACTCGCCCCATTCGGCGTCGTTCGCGCCGCGGTTGACCAGGTCGCCGGCGTGGACGATGAACGCGGCGTCGGGCGCGTCGGCGTAGGCGCGGCGGATGACGCGCGACCACATCGACCTGAGATTGTTCTGCGCGTCGCCGAGGTAGATGAACCGGAAGGGCTCGGCCCCGGCGGCGGCGGTGCGGACCTCGAACCACTCGCTCCATTCAACGCCGTCGCCGACGCGGTAGACGTAGCTCGTCGAGGGCTCCAGGCCGTCGACGACGGCCGAGTGGTGGCGCGCCGGGCCGAGGTTCGTCGTCACGTCCTGGCTCGCGGCGGGGACGGTCCTTGCCTTGTCCAGGAACCGGGGGCCGTGCTCCGCTGGTGCGACCTGCGCGACGGAGCCGGCGACGGTCGTGTCGGTGCGCCAGGTCACGGCGATCGACCGCGACGGGTCCGCGGCGATGGTCCGGATGATCCGGTCGGGGATCGACGTCGGGCGGTGCGCCTCGGCGTCGGCGAGCGGGGCGCGCGGGGCCGTGACGGGGGCGGTTGGGGTCTGGGCGGCGACCGGGGAGGCGAGGGCGGCGAGCATCATCAGCGTCGATAATCGGCGCGCGGGCATGGCGGTGCTCCTGGTCTCGGGCGTCGAGGGTGGAGCGTCGACTGTAACGGCGGGGCGGGCCGCTTTCCAGCCGCCGCGTGCCCTGGCGTGATTGACGGGGGCCGCCGCGAGGGGCATCATGACGTGGGGGCTCCCGTGGTCGGCGGCGGGCCGAGATGCACCCAACGACGGCGGGGGACGCGGCGTGATCGGTCCAGGGACGACGCTCAACGGTCGGTTCCTGCTCCAGAAGGAGCTGGGGCGCGGGGGCATGGGGGCGGTCTACTCCGCGACGGACCAGGTCCTCCAGCGGAGCGTCGCCATCAAGCTGCTGCGCGACCAGCGGGCGGGCGAGGAGCTCTCCCGTCGGCTCCGGCTCGAGGCCCAGATCGCCGCGCGGCTGCTCCACGACAACATCGTGCGCATCTACGACTTCGGCGAGGCCGAGGGGACCAGCTACCTCGTCATGGAGCAGGTCGACGGGGTCGGCTACAACAAGCGCTGGCGGGACCTGCCGCTGGCCGAGCGGCTGACGGTGCTCGCCGGCGTGGCCGAGGCGCTCGACTACGCCCACCATCAGGGCGTGATCCATCGCGACGTCAAGCCGGGCAACGTCCTGCTGACGTCGACCGACGTCCCCAAGCTGTCGGACTTCGGCCTCTCGCTGCTGGCCGAGCAGGACGACGCGGGCGGCGTGGTGCGGGGGACGCCCCTGTACATGAGCCCGGAGCAGGCGCGCGGCCGGAAGCTGACGCACAAGACGGATCTTTATTCGTTGGGGGTCATGCTCTACGAGTCGGCGACCGGCTCGGTCCCGTTCTCCGGCGTCCCGTTGAGCGTGATGGCCCAGCACGCCAACAACCCCCCGCCGCCGATCCTCCCCGGCACGCCCGACGTCTCGCCCGAGCTGGAACGGCTGATCCTGAGCCTCCTGGCCAAGCGCCCGGAGGATCGCCCTCCCGGCGGGTTGGCCGTCGCCGCCGCGCTCCGCGACGAGGCGGCCCGCCTCCGCGGCGAGACCGTCGCCCCCGGCGAGGCGACCCCGGCCGAGGCCGAGGCCGCCGGGCCCATGTTCGACGTCGGGGCGCTCGCCGAGCTTGGCGAGGGCCGCAAGGCCGAGCCGGCCGGCGCCAGGAAGGCCCGACGCGCCGCGAAGGCCGCCCCCGCCAGGGCCGCGGCGATCTCGGGCGTCGAGGCGGCCGACCTGGCCTCGTCGCCCCTCGTCCGCAAGATGCTCCGGACGATCCTGGCCGAGCCCGTCCTCATCAGCCCGGAGGAGCGCTACCTCCACGGCTATTATCTCGCCTACCTGCTGGTCGGGTCCCGGCGCGCCGGGATGCTCGGCCGCAAGAAGCTCGATCGCGCCAACGCCGATCGCGCCCGTCTCATCCTGGCGATGACGTACGCCCTCAACGCCCCCGATTCCGAGGCGGCGGTGGCCGAGGCGGCCCAGCTGTTCGAGCAGGGCATCGAGGTGCGGCCGGCGCTGAGCCCGGCCGTGCTGGCCAAGTTCCTCGCCCGGCGTGAGACCCCCGCGCAGCGGCGCACCTTCCGGCGGTTCCGCAAGGCGATCCAGGAGGCGAGCCCCTACGTCCGCGAGCACATGACCGACGAGAAGGGGGCGGTCAACGTCGGCATGATCCCGCGCTCGTTGGAAGACCTGGCCCGACTCGCCCCCCGGCGGGAGGTTGGCGACGAACTCGTCGAGCGCTGGAACCGCCTGGCCGACGCCTGGCGCGAGCAGCCGGAGGTCCGCGACGCGGTGCTGCGCTACGTCGGCGGCGCGGCGGATCGCGATTCGTCGGCGGCCGTCATGTGGCCGGAGGTCGTCTACCCGCTGGTCGAGATCGCCCGCTGGCAGCGGTCTCGCGAAAGCCCCTGGCGCGGCGCCCTGCGCTTCCTCACGAGCCGCGTCCTGCGCATCCCCGACCCGACCGAGCGGCTGCATCGCACGCTGAAGCGCCACCTGTCCGGGCGGGTCGTCGAGCAGCTCGACCGCTCGGCGCTCCAACTGGAGCGGGTGATGGGGAAGGGGGCGCCCGACGAGCCGGCCGACGCCGACGAGGCGGAATCGTCCGGGGCCGAGCGCATGGTGGTCGCCGCCGATTCCGCGCGGGTGGGCGCGATCGTCGACGACGTCGACCGCCGGGCCCGAGACGGCCGGGTGTCGCTGGTCGACCTCGACCCGATCCGCGTCTCCCAGTCCCAACTCCACGAACTCTGGAAGGAAGGCGTCCAGGCGCTCCGCGAGGGGGCCGGGCGTCCGGGGGCCGAGGCGCGTCGACGGCACATGCCGTTGGGGCCGTACCGCCTGGCCGTGGTCCCCTCGATCCGGGGCGCCTCGGCGGGGCAGGTGGTGATCCAGGGGATGCCCGGCAAGCAGGTCGAGCTGCTGACCCCGTCGCTGCGCTCGGCCGGCTTCCGCGACCGCCCGCTCCTGGCCGCCTGGCTGTACGACGACGGCAGCCTGTTGCTCTCGCACGTCGACTTCCGCAACTCCGTGTGCTACGTCCTTTGGGACGCGCCCCGCGGCCGCCAGTCCGTCTACACCGACCCCGCGATCCTGCATCGCGACCTGGAGGCGGTCGCGATGGAGATCCCCGAGGCGGTGGACCGCGCCCTCTCCCGACGCTTCAAGCCCCAGGGGGGCGCGCGCTGACCCGGCTCATCCCCCCGGCTGTCGATTCGGGAATCGGGACGTGTCGATGTAGTGGTACGAGCCGCCGCTCTCGGCCGCCAGCCGGCGCAGGGGCGTGTGCTGGCCCATGTCGCGGCCGATGCCGAACTCGATCGCCTGGATGCGCGTCCCCTTCGACTCGCGGAGGACGATCTCGACGTTGCTGTTCGTCATGTCGGCGGCGTCGGTGAGGAAGAAGACGACCTCGGGCCGGTCCACCAGCGCGGTCCGCAGCGCCAGCAGGTGGTCGGTCCCGCCGAACGGGGAGACGGCGGCGAGCTGCGCCCGGACGCGCGCCTTGTTGGCGGAGGTCGCCGGCATGATCCCGCGCTTGCCCCCCGAGTCGGTCAGCTTGCGGGCGCTGAGGTCGTAGAAGGTGACCGAGAAGCCGACGTCCGGCGGCAGGCGGTCGAGGCTGGAGAGCAGTTCGGCCTTGGCGATGTCCAGGGCGTTGCGGGTGCTCATGCTGCCGGAGCAGTCGATAACGTAGGCGAACGACCGGCCGTGCTCGCGGCTGCCGAAGAACTCGGTCCCGGGGCCGATCCCCCGGCCGGTCCCCCCGCCGGAGCCACCCCCCTCGCCGCCGCCCCCCCCCGAGCCGGAGCCGGGGATCAGCCCCGCGCCGGGGGTCGGGAAATCCGGCAGGTCGCGCGAGAGGGGCTCGTCGGGCTTCACGTCGGTCCGGGGCAGGATTTCGGAGAGCAGGGCGTCGGCCGTCGGGTCGTGCGTGGGCCGGACCATCGCCAGGTCGGACGGCCGGGCTTGCATGGCGGGGTCGCCCATGCCGCCGATGTCTCCAGGCCCGCCACCCCCCCCGGCGCCCGATTGGCGATCCTCCCCCGCGCGGTTGTCGACCGGCTCGATCTCCCCGCGCATCGAGCGGCGGCCGGCCTCGTCGTCGCTCGACGTGCTGGCGACGGTCAGCACGGTGAGCGACGCCATCGCGGCCAGCACGACGTGGAAGATCACCGACGACCCCAGCGAGCGCGGATCCGTCAGCGGCGTTCGGCCCAGTTGGCGGTCATCGGGGGTCGCCATGGTCGTCCTCCGGTCCCAGGAACTCGGGGGGCGGGCCGGGCTCGATCCGTCCCCCCCGCGATCGACCGCGCCGACGGGGCGCGGGGGCGGAAAGCGTCCGCCACGCGAGGGCGGACGAGACGGCGGCCATCGCCACGATAAATCCTACGATCGCGATCGGCCCCGGCCAGTCCCCGACGGGCGTTTCCTTCGGCTCCGGCGGCGCGGGCTCCTCGATGGCGGGGGCGTCCGGGCCGACGATCAAGGGGGCGAGCCGGTCGCCCTCGGCCTTGTAGCGGACTCGACGGAGGAAGGTCCCCTCGAACGAGACCGTCGCCCCTTTCCAGGCGTCGGCCGCCGCCGGGCCCGCCGGCGCGGGGAAGACGACGCAGAGGAGATCCCCCGGCGGTTGTTCGATCCACGCCTCGACCAGGGCGGGGAAGCCGCCGACGGCATCCTGCCGGAACGTCCTCACGACCCGGCCCACGATCCGGACGCGACGGCCCCGGTATTCGTCGGGACGTTCCCAGAGGTCGCGGAAGCTCGCCACGACGGCCGGGCCGGGGTCGTCCCTGCCCGAGAGCGCGGCGTGCTCGGCGGCGAGGTCCCCCAGGCCCAGCGGGGCGTCGTCTTGCGCGGGGGAGTGCCCGACGCCGAGGATGAGCAGAGCCGCGACTGCCGCGGCGATCGGCCGGGTCATGGCCCGGTCCCGGGCGGCGCGAGGCGGACGGCGGCGACGCCCGACGAGGAGCAGACGGCGATGATCCGCGCGGCCGGCTCGTACCGCAGGCGGTCGTCGGCGATCAGGCGGACCCGGAGGGGCCGCGTCCCGAGCAATTCGACGTAGCGACGCAGGCGCCGGCCGAGTTGCTCCAGGTCCTCGACGGGGGCCTCGCCCAGCCGTAGCGACTTGAGGTCGCCCAGGTCGTCGGCCTCGGCGCGGACGACGACGTCGTTCTCCAGGTCGGCGTCGACCGTCCGCGAGGTCGACCTCGCCAGGCCGCGAGGGGCCGAGGGGAGGGCGGCGGGGGTGGCCGGAAGGTGGAGGTCGATATGGGTCTCGGCGGTCGGCACGTTGAACGTCAGGATGAAGAACGCCAGGAGCTGGAAGGCCATGTCGAGCATCGGGGCGACGGGGAAATAGACGTCGTCGGGCGGCCCCGGCCGGAAGCCTCGATGGCGGCGGTGGTCATCCTCGCCGGGGGTGGTCGCCGGCATGTGGGGGGAGATGCTCACGGCTCCTCCCGGTTCAGGACGACGAGGCTGAAGTTGGCGAACCCCGCCGCCTGGGCGTCGGCGAGCGTCTGGCGCACCGCGCCGAATGGGGCTTCGCGATCGGCCCGCAGGATGACCGCGGTGGGAAGCTCGCCGCCGGGGTCGGCCCCGGTGAACTGGAGGCGCAGCGCCGGCACGTCGGGGCGCTCGCCCGCGATGGGGGGCGGCTGGATCAGCTCGAGGCCGGATCGGCGGGCGTCGGCCTGGCGTCTCCACCAGGCGACGGCGTCGTCGCCGCGCATCGCCTCGCCGTCTGCCAGGAGAGCGCCGCCCGCGTCGAGCGCCGCGGCGAGCCGGTCGAAGGCCAGCTCGGCGCCGGGCAGGGCGGCGGGGGCCACCGGGAGCCGCACGGCGCGGTTCTCGCCGTCGATCCGGCTGCCGAAGTGGACCAGCATCATGAAGAAGGTGATGAGCTGGAGGACCAGATCGAGCAGCGGCGTCAGGTTCGGGTTGAGCATGCTCGACGACGACGAGCGCGACATGGGGCGGCCTCGTCCGGGTTCACTCGGGGAGCGACGGCGGCGGGGCGGGCCTGGCCCCGCCGGGGGCCCCCAGCGCGGCGCTCAGGGCGAACGGGTGGGGATGGGCGCCGGGGCCGGCCGGGGGCGCGATGGTCGCCTCCTGCGGCTTCACCCCCGGGGCGAATCGCTCCAGCAGCGGCTCGGCGGCCTTCTCGGCCTCCAGCGACATCCGGGCGATGCGGTTGCGGAACATGGCGTAGAAGTAGATGGCCGGGATGGAGATGGCGATCCCTTCCAGCGTGGCGAACAGGGCCGTGGAGATCCCCTCGGCGAGGAGGCTGGCCTGCGGCGCGGCGCCCTTGGTGGCGATGACGCGGAACGCCTTGATCATCCCGTACACCGTCCCGACCAGCCCGATCATCGGCCCGAGCGTGCCGACGGTCGCCAGGTAGGTCGTGCGGTGCTCCATCTCCATCGTGGCGTCCTCGTTGGCGATCTCCATCGCCCGACGCGCCGGGCCGATCCCCGCGGGGAGCTTGCGCACGCCCGCCGCCAGCACGCGGGCGAATAGCGAGCGGTCGGCCTCCAGGCGATTGTAGGCGTCGCCGAACCGCCGCTGGTCCAGCAGCTCGCGGGTCTCGCGCACCAGTCCGGGGGGGGCCGCGACCGAGGTCCGGTAGTGGAGCGCCATCCAGACCACCAGCGCGACCAGGTAGAACGACATGATGGCGATCACAAGGCCGATGAGGCCCGACGCCCGGACCATCCACGCCAGGAACGACTCGTCGTCCCCCCCGCCCTCGTCGGCCGCCGCCGCGGACGCGGAGGCCGTGGGCGGCTCCTGGCCCGTCGCGCGCCCGGGGGCCGCGACGAGGCCGATCATCAGGATCCAGAACGCGAGCAGGGCCGCGACCGCGCCCGCCCGGCCTCGCCGTGATTCCATCGCAGCCGGACCTCCCGATTCGCGTGCCCACGCCCCGGCCGTCCACCTTAATCGATCGTCGGAAATCGGACAAACGCAACTCGTGGCGCGGGGCGGCCCTTTGATGTTTCGGCGTCAACGGCCCGGCGATGGGCATGTTTAAGGAAAATACGAGGCGAGACGCGGGGATCGTCGCCTCCCCCACGCTCTGGCTTGTCGTTGCTGAACCAGGCCCGGCCGACCATCTCCCCCTCCCCGATCGCGGGAGGAAACGCGCGCCCCGCCTCCTTTCGAAAACGAGGAGGGCCCCCCGGCTCGCGAGGAACCGGGGGGCCCGGGGGCGTTTCCGATTAGCCGAGGCGCGGGGGCGTCAGCGGGCGCCCGCGTGCTCGAGGGTCGCGGCGTTGGAGAGTTCGGCCTCCATCTCGCGGAGTTCCTTGCTCTCGGTCTTCGACCGCCAGACCGCCCAGGCGACGCCCGCGACGCACAGGGCGCCGACGACGTAGAGGGCCCAGGCGTAGTCCGAGTCGCCGGCGGCGAGGATCGCCGGGATGGCCAGCAGGCTGACCATGTTCATGACCTTGATCAGCGGGTTGAGCGCCGGGCCGGCGGTGTCCTTCAGCGGGTCGCCGACGGTGTCGCCGGTGACGGCGGCCTTGTGCTTCTCGGAGCCCTTGCCGGTGGTCTCGGTCTGGGGCTCGTCCTCGATGGCCTTCTTGGCGTTGTCCCAGGCGCCGCCGGCATTCGACATGAACACGGCGAGCAGCTGGCCGACGATGATCATGCCGGCGAGGAAGCCGCCCAACGCCTGGGGGCCGAGGAAGATGCCGACCAGGATCGGGACCAGGATCGCCAGCAGCGCGGGGCCGATCAGCTCGCTCTGCGCGGCCGAGGTGCAGATGTTGACCACGCGGCCGTAGTCGGGCTTCTTCGTGCCCGCCCAGATGTCCTTGTCGCGGAACTGGACGCGGCACTCCTTGACGATCAGGAACGCGGCCCGGCCGACGGCCCGGATCAGCATGGAGCTGAACAGCAGCGGGACGATGCCGCCGATCAGGGCGCCGATGAAGACCATGGGCGCGGCGACGGAGAGCTTGCCCGCCTCCTCGAGGTAGAGGGACAGGGGCATCGTGGCGACCTTGTCCTCGCTGCCGACCGCGACGACCGCGATGAAGCTGGAGAACAGGCTGACGGCGGCGATGACCGCCGAGCCGATCGCGATCCCCTTGGTCTCGGCCTTCGTGGTGTTCCCCACCGCGTCCAGGTCGGCCAGGATCTGGCGGGCGCGGTCGTAGTTCTCCTGACCCATCTCCTCCTTGTCGTAGCCCATCTCGCCGATGCCGTTGGCGTTGTCGGCCACCGGGCCGAAGACGTCCATCGAGATCGTGTTGCCGGTGAGGGTCAGCATGCCGATGCCGCACATGGCCACGCCGTAGGCCACGAACAGCGGGCTCGCCCCGTCGTAGACGACCACCGAGCAGAAGATCGCGCCGGCGATGACCAGGGTGGCCACCACGGCCGACTCGTACCCGACCGCGAAGCCCTGGATGATGTTCGTCGCGTGGCCCGTCTGGCAGCTCTTGGCCATGCTCTGGACCGGCGCGTACTCGGTGTGGGTGTAGTAGCTGGTCACCTTGTTCAGCGCGATCGCCAGGAGGATGCCGATGAGGCAAGTCCAGGCGGGCCGCATGTCCAGGCCGCCCCCCATGCCGAGGTTCGCCCAGAAGGGCTGCTCGGCGAGGATCGGGCCCTGGTAGTCGCGCGTGAAATCGGCCAGCGAGCCGCCGGCCTCCACCACCGCGTCGCGGGCCGCGGCGAACTCCGCCGTCACGTTGTAGCCGTAGGCGGCCTGGGGATACTGGTGGATGTAGGCGTCGTCGAAGTGGAGGTAGCCCAGGCCCAGGAGCATGAAGCCGACCACGCTGATGACCGAGCCGATCGCGAAGCCGCGGTGCACGGCGTGCAGCGCCTGGTCGCTGGTGCTGTCGGCGCCGGCGCGGACGCTGTAGGTGCTGATGATCGAGCCGACGACGCCGATGGCCCGCACCAGCAGCGGGAAGATCACGCCCTTGTGGCCGAAGCTGGCGTAGCCCAGGATCATCGCCGCGACGATCGTGACTTCATAGCTCTCGAAGATGTCCGACGCCATGCCGGCGCAGTCGCCGACGTTGTCGCCGACGTTGTCCGCGATGGTCGCGGCGTTTCGCGGGTCGTCCTCGGGGATGTTGGCCTCGACCTTGCCGACCAGGTCGGCGCCGACGTCGGCCGCCTTGGTGTAGATGCCGCCGCCGACCCGCATGAACAGGGCCAGCAGCGTGCCGCCGAAGCCGAAGCCCAGCAACACCTCGTACGCCTTCTCGCCGTAGATGATGAAGATCGCCGTGCCGCCCAGCAGGCCGAGGCCGTCGGTCAGCATGCCGGTGACCGTCCCGGTGCGGTAGCCGAGCTGCATCGCGTTGCCGTAGCTCGTGCGGGCGGCGGCGGCCACGCGGAGGTTGCCCCGCACCGCCAAATTCATCCCCACGAAGCCGACCAGCCAGGAGAACAGGGCGCCCACGAAGAACGCCACCGCCCGGCCGAGCTGCACCGCGCCCGTCGCCTGGGCGGTGAAGTAGAGGATCAAGGTCAGCAGGAATATCAGCGGGAAGAGGGCCGCGGCCTGCTTCATCAGGTAGGCCCACGCCCCCTCGCGGATGGCCGAGGCCACCTCGCGCATCTTCGGGGTCCCCTGGTCCGCGTTCAACACCTGCCCGACGAGCATGCCCGCGTACACCAGCCCGGCGACGGCGATCAGGAGCGTCAGGATCAGCCCGATCCTCTCGCCCGTGGCGTACTTGGTCAGCGGCTCGAATAGCTCGACGTGGTGGCTCTCGGCCGCGGGCGCCGCCGCCGCCGCGGGCGCCGCGCACGGCCCCGGGGCCGGGGCCGCCTCCAGCGCGCTGGCCAGCGCGGTGGC
>NZ_JBBCIR010000047.1:0-24970 GCF_037189885.1 Paludisphaera sp. | reverse complement strand
GCGGTCGTAGACGCTCTTCCACTTGCCGTAACGCTCGGGCAGTTCGCGCCACTGGGCCCCCGTGTGCAGGATCCAGAGGACGCCGTCGAGCGTCGTCCGGTGGTCGTTCCATCGCCCGCCCGGCCGCCCCGTCGGCGGGAGTAGGTCGGCGATCAGCGCGAATTCCTCGTCCTTCAGCTCATAGCGTCGCGTCATCGCGGCCTCCCTGGTGAAGCCGCCATCGTAACGCTTTACGAGCCGTCAGACAGAACCTAGACGCGGACGCGGCCCCGGGTTGCCCGATGGGCCGCCCGAGGCCGCGTCTTGACGTCAGGAAGGGTAGAAACTCGGGCGGACCCGAGAAACGAGGTCCCTCATGGCCTCCTCTGACTGGGGGGAGATGAGCCGCGCGACCCGCGGCGTCTCAGGCCTTCTGGCCGAACAGGACCGTGCGGAGTCGGATGCTGCCCGCCGAATCGGCGTCGAACATGCCTTCCTGGAACCACCGCGTCCAGCCTCGCGTCCTGCGCGTTTCCCGACGGACCCCATAGATCTTGCGACGCTTCTTCGGGCTCATGGGTCGCCTCCGAAGTGGGAACTGATTGTCGAAAGACAGGGACGGCCGACTGCTACCGCAAGTCGCGCGCCGGCCACGGGTCGGACGCCGGCGAATGGCGAAAGGTTCGCGCCGACCCATGAAAGATCTAGCACGCCGCCCCGTTTCCCGTCGGACTCCCAGGCGTTTTCGCGACGCCGCGACGCCCGCACGCCACGCGGCGGCGGCCGACGGCCGCGCGGCCTCCCGGCCGCCATGCCCTCGCCATTGGCGTTTCTGCATCCAGGGTGTGCAAAAAACGCCCAGCGCGGCCCCTCGGGGATACCTCCATGAAGGCGGCGGTCTCACGTCCGTTGGACCGGGGATCCTTGCATCGTTGGTTCGAGGCACGAGGGCCCGACCGCCCCCTACTCCGGCTCGCCCTCCAGGCGGGTCCAGGGGGTGCCGACGTCCGGTCGGCGGGCGTGCCAGCCGACGGGGAGGTCGGCCAGTTCGAGGAGGGTGGGGTCGATCTGGACGATCTCGCCGATCAGGACGACCCGGCCGTCTTCCTCGAAGACGTGCTCGCCGTCGAGGAACTGCCAGCCGTCGTCGTCGTGGGCGACGAGGCGGATGGGGGCCTCGCCGGTCACGACGCGATCGAGGGTGATCGCCTCGGAGTCGGGGGGCTCCTCGAAGGGCCAGGGGGCGGCGTCGATCGGGTCCATGGGGGGGCTCCTTCGGCACGGCGCGTCGCGGACTTGACGGAAATTCGACTTGGCGGATCTCGCCGGGGCGATATCCTCCGGTGGTCGGCGGGCCGGGATTGGCCCGCGCTTACCACCCATGGAGGATGACGATGAAGTCACTGTTTCGCGCGACCGCGCTGCTGATGGCGATCGGGTTGGCGACGGGCTGCAACGGTCCTCGGCGGTTCGAGCGCCACGCCGGATCGGTCCGACTCCCGTCCGCCCCGGTCCTGGAGCCGAGCCCGACGCTGGTCGACCCCGACAAGGTCGGGACCGTCGGCGAGCCGCTGCCCCCCGGCGCGGACGGCATCTCGGCCGCCCCGACGCTCTCGCCGTTCGGCGGCGAGTGACGGCGGGCGGCCTCAGCGCGGGGCGACCTCCTCGACCCGATCCCGGATCGCGCGGAGCAGCCGCTCCAGCTCGTCGAGCCGCTTCATGAGGTCGTCCCATCGCGCCCCGGCGTCGGCCTTCGCCGGCGCCTCGGCCACGGGGGATCCCGCGGCCGGCTCGGGCTGTTTCAGGGCTTCGATGGCGCGTTCGAGGGCGTCGCGGGCCCGGGCGTTGAAGCCGAAGTTCTCCACCTTGAGGCGGGCCTCCAGGATCGGCAGGGCCTTCCTGATCCGATGGCGGCCGATCAGCTCCCAGGCCCGGACGCGGACCTGGCGGTCGGGATCGTCGGCCAGCGGGACGATGACGTCTCGGAGCGCCGCGTCGTCCCGGGCGAGCCTCCCGAGCGCCTCCAGCGCGGCGATCCGCAGCCGCGGCGACTTGTCGCGCCCGACGTAGGCCGCGGCCAGCTCCCGGGCGCGCGCGTCGCCGCGGCCGAGCACCAGCCCCAGCGCCGTCGCGGCCAGGACGTGCCGGCCGGCGGGGAGTTCCAGCGCGGCCTCGACGATCTCCTCGGCGTCCTCGACCTTCCAGCCGACCAGCCCCAGCAACGCGGCCTGGCGCGCGCCGTAGGGGGCCTGGGGATCGCCCCAGACCTCGCGCAGCAGGGCCTCGGCGGCGGGATCGCGGTCGAGTTGGGCCAGGCCACGCGCGGCCGCCACGCGGACCCGGGCCTCGGGCGACGCGGCGGCGGCCAGCAGCGCGGGGCGAAACGCGGCGTCGCCCCGGGCGATCACCTCCACCATCATCGCGGCGGCCTTCGGCGACTCCTCGCGCTTCCAGGCCTCGGCGAGCGCCTCGCGCGCCTCGGCGTCGCCCCCCGCCTCGTCCGCGAGGGCCTCCGCGGCGTCGAGACGGGCCAGGACGTTCGGGCCGTGTTCCAGCAAAAATCGCCGCTCGGCGACGCTCCGCTCGAACTCCGTCTGCCTGGGGATCCAGCCGTCGGGATCCAGGAGGATGGCCCTCGGCTCGGACTCGGCGGGGAGGACGAACTCGCGCGACGCCCCGTCGATCACGACGGCGACCCGGCGCGACATCCCGGGGGCGTCGATGATCTCCACGGTCGTCGGCAGGCGGAACAGTGGCGTCTGGTCGTCGAGCTTCTGCGCCTGCTCGACCTTCAGGCGGACCGTCCGGTCGTCGGGCTCATATCGCCACGAGGCCTTCAGCTCGGGGTGGCCCGCCTTGTAGACCCACTGGTCGAAGAACCAACCGAGATCCTCCCCCGTGGCGGACTCGAACGCCTTGCGGAGGTCCTCGCTCTCGACGTTGCGGAACTTGTTCGTCGCGACGTAATGCCGGACGCCCTTCCACCACGCCTCGTCGCCCAGCACGCCGCGGAGCGCGTGCAGGACGAGGGCGCCCTTGGAATAGGCCATGCCGTCGAACAGTTGCGTCGGGTTGTCGAACCGCGTCTCCACGATCGGGCGACGGTAGCGACGATCGGCGGCCAGGTAGTTCTCGAGGGCGCCGCGCATCAGGAGACGGAACTCCTCCTCTCCCCTCTCGCGTTCGAAGAAGAGGGGGTCGAAGTACGAGGCGAAGCCCTCGTTGAGCCAGAGGTGCGACCAGTCCTTGCAGGTCATCAGGTCGCCGAACCACTGGTGGGCCAGCTCGTGGGCGACCAACCCCTCCTGCCCCCCTTCGAGCGATTCGATGGGGTCGAGAAGGGCGGCGTCGGTCATCGACGTGGCGGAGGCGTTCTCCATCCCGCCGTTGAACTCGGGGAGGCAGACCTGGGCGTACTTGGGGTACGGATACGGCTGGCCCGTGACCTCGGCGAAGAACGTCATCATCTTCGGGGTCAGGCCCATGAACCGCCGCGCCGTGGGCTCGTCGACGTTCTTCAGGACGTAATACTCGACCGGCACGCCGGCCGCCTCGTCGCGGA
Organism: Paludisphaera sp.; assembly: GCF_037189885.1. Classification (NCBI taxonomy): domain Bacteria; kingdom Pseudomonadati; phylum Planctomycetota; class Planctomycetia; order Isosphaerales; family Isosphaeraceae; genus Paludisphaera; species Paludisphaera sp. Next base: position 21,429 of record NZ_JBBCIR010000047.1, on the reverse strand, counting down.
AGACGTTGAACTCGGAGACCGCCAGGGTGACGAGGTAGCTGGCGTGGGGCTGGTCCATCTTCCAGTGGAACGAGCGGCCGCCGTCGGGGGCGTCGGTCGTCGCGACGAGGGCGCCGTTGGAGACGACCGAGTAGGGCCTCGCGACGGTGACGATCATCTCGGTCGTCGCCAGGTCGTTCGGCGCGTCGTAGCAGGGGAGCCAGTGGCGGTTCTCCGCCACCTGCCCCTGGGTCCAGGCGGCCTTGGGGCGGTCGGGGTCGGACGCGTCGGGGGGGATGAAGCGCAGGCCGTTCTCGGGCGTCCCCGAGTAGGCGACGGTCACGTCGAACGGCTCGCCGGCGGGCCTCGGCGGGTCGAGCGTGATCACCAGGGTCTCGTCGACGTGCTGGAACGGGGCTTCGTCCCCCCCCGGCCCGACGGTGACGCGCGAGACCTCCAGCGCCGGGCCGCAGTCCAGCGCCATGCGGGAGAGGGTCGCGCGCAGCGGGGCGATGGTGTGGGTCACGGCGCCGGCCAGGGAGTCCTTCTCCATGTCCAGCGTCAGCACCGCCTTGATGTGGCGGACGTCGTAGGAGCGGACCCGCTCGACGGGGCGCGGGGGCCCGGGCCTGGCGAACGGGCGGCGGGCCTCGCCCAGCGGGGCCTGCGCCAGGCCGGGCCCCCCGCGGGCGGCCAGGGCGATCACGATCACGGCGATGAGGCGTCGCGGGATGTTCGGCATGTGGGGGCGTCCGAGGGGCCGTGCCGACGGGACCGGGCGGAGGCGCGGGGAGGCGGCGGGATCGCCGGCGCTCCGATGTCGCATTGATGCCAGGGCGGTCCTGTTTTACTCTCGACGGATCGGGCCGGTCAATCCGCGGCCCTCGGACACGCCGGGGATCCCATGAACGAATTTGGACTCGTCCGCGTCGCCTCCGCGACGATCCGGACCACGGTGGGCGACCCGGCGGCCAACGCGCGGGAGATCGCGGACGTCCTCGACCGCGCGGGGGCCTGCGACGTCGTCCTGTTCCCGGAGCTTTGCCTCACCGGCTACACCTGCGCCGACCTCTTCCACCAGCCGACGCTGCTCCGCGCCGCGCTCGACGCGCTGGCGGCGGTGGTCGAGGCCAACGCGGGGCGGCCGCGGGTGGTCGTCGTCGGCCTGCCGGTCGGGATCGGCCCGTACCTCTACAACTGCGCCGCGGTGATCGACGGGGGCGGCCTCCGGGGGATCGTCCCCAAGCAGCACCTTCCGAATCACAAGGAGTTCCAGGAGCGCCGCTGGTTCGAGCCCGGGCGGGGCGTGGAGCCGGCGGAGGTGGAGATCCTGGGCCGCGCCGTCCCGTTCGGCGTCGACCTGCTGTTCCAGGCCGAGGGGGCCGACGAGGCCGGGCGCGACGCGCTGATCGGCGTGGAGATCTGCGAGGACCTCTGGCTCCCCATCGCCCCGAGCGCGTGGCAGGCGCTGGCCGGGGCCACGATCCTGCTGAACCTCTCGGCCAGCAACGAGACGATCGGCAAGGGGGAGTACCGGATCGACCTGGTGACTGGGCAGTCGGCGCGGTGCGTGGCGGCCTACGCCTACGCCGGGGCGGGGCCGACGGAGTCGACCACGGACCTGGTCTTCGGCGGCCACTCCCTGATCGCCGAGAACGGCAAGCTCCTGGCCGAGTCGCGCCGGGTGGGCGACGGCGGGCCCGTCGAGCGGGGGTCGTACTGGATCGAGCGCGACGTGGACGTGGCGCGGCTGACGCACCTCCGTCGCACCGAGGCGTCGTTCAACCCGCCGCTGGGCCAGACGCGGCCGTTCCGCCGCGTCCCCGTGGGCCTGGCCTCGACCGAGCCGACGGATCTGAAGCGTCACGTCCCCGCCACCCCGTTCGTCCCCGAGGCCGGCCCCGAGCTGGGCCGCCGCTGCGCCGAGATCTTCGCGATCCAGGTCGCCGGCCTGGCCAAGCGGGTCGAGAAGCTGCCCGGGACGACGCTCCACCTGGGGGTCTCCGGCGGGCTGGACTCCACGCTCGCGCTGCTGGTCGCCGTGAAGACGCTGGACCTGCTGGGAGTGGACCGCAAGCGCCTGCGCGGGCTGACGATGCCCGGCTTCGGCACGACCGGCCGGACGCTCGCCAACGCGCTAGCCCTGATGGAGGACCTGGGCGTCTCGTCGGAGACCATCGACATCACCGAGCCGGCCTTCCAGACGTTCCGCGCCCTGAAGCACTCGCCGTTCGGGATCGACATCCGCGACATGGACGTCGCCGCCTTCCGCGAGGCCCTGGCGAACCTCCCGGAAGGGCACCTCGAGGATCTGGTCTTCGAGAACGTCCAGGCGCGGCTGCGGACGCTCCTGCTGATGTCGCGCGGGTTCGTCGTCGGGACGGGCGACCTCTCGGAGCTGGCGCTCGGGTGGTGCACGTACAACGGCGATCACATGAGCATGTACAACCCCAACGCGTCGATCCCGAAGACGCTCGTGCGCTTCCTGGTGGCCTACGTCGCCCAGCACGAGTTCCCGGCCGGGACGACGCGCGACGTGCTCAACTCCATCGCCGAGACGACCATCTCGCCCGAGCTGCTGCCGGCCTCGCGTCGGGGGGAGATCCTCCAGTCGACCGAGGACGTGCTGGGCCCCTACGAGCTGCACGACTTCTTCCTGTACCACGCGATCCGGCTGGGCTGCACCCCGGCGAAGATCCTGTTCCTCGCCCGGTTCGCCGAGTTCTCCCGGCCGTACCCGCCGGAGCTGGTGGAGAAGACCCTGCGGACGTTCCTGTCGCGGTTCTTCGCCCAGCAGTACAAGCGCTCGTGCGTCCCGGACGGCCCCAAGGTCGGCACCGTCAGCCTCTCCCCGCGGGGCGACTGGCGCATGCCCAGCGACGCCGACGCCGCCGCCTGGCTCCGCGCCCTCGACGGGGAGTGACGGCCGCCGCCTACTTCGCCCCCGGCGCCGGCAGCATGTTGCGGATGCCGGCGATCTTCCAGCCCCCGTCCGCGCGGGCCAGGATGATCGTCGTCCACATCGCCCGGGCGTCCGGGCCGGCGCCGGCCAGGGTGTAGCGGCCGTCGGCCAGGGCGACGTCGGGGCCGAGGAGGCGGACGGACTCGACCTCGATCGTCCGCTTCCCCGGGTTCTTGCTCGAGGATTCGAGCATCCCCCGGACCAGGGCGTCGCGGCCCCGGCGCCAGGTCCCGTCGGAGACGAGCTGGTCGGCGTCGGCCGTGAGGAGCGCCTCGACCGCCTTCGCGTCGCGGGCCTCGCGCGCCTCGACGTAGCGGCGGACGACGTCGCGGACGGCCTCGTCGTCCCCGCCCGCGGGCGGCTGGGCGAGGGCCGTCGACCCGGCGAGGATCAGCAGGCAGGCGACGGCGGGTCGGATCATGGGGGGCTCCGGGGTCAGGGTTCCGGCGGTTGGGCGAGCGACGCCTTCCAGGTCTCGTGGATCCGGCGGGCGATGGTGGCGTAGCCGTCGGGGTTGGGGTGGGTGTCGTAAGCCCAGTATTGCGGGGCGGAGGAATCGGCGGCCTCCAGGTCGGCGGTGGCGTCGGCCAGCGGCAGGCCCAACTGCCGGCAGACGTCCGCCATGACGCGATTCTGGCCCCGGTACTTCGGGTCGGTCGCCAGGGCCTCGGCCGTGTCGGGGTCCATGCCGACATCGACGAGCGCCGGCGCGTAGCGCGGGCCGACGACTCCGCAGAACGGCGTGTAGGCGACCATCATCCGCGCGCCCGAGGCGCGGCAGACGTCGCGCATCCGCTCCAGGAACAGGATCGGCGAGCCCCCCGTCGAGAAGTCGTGCCCGAGCTGGCCGGGGACGTCGCGCGATTGCGCGTGGAGCCAGGGGTTGAGTCGGCCCGCCTTCATGTCTTCATACAGGTCGGCGCGGAGCGAGGGGGGCTTGGGGCGGCCGTCCGACCAGGGGTTGGTGCCGTCGGGGACCGGCGAGAAGAAGCGGATCGCGGGGTGGAACCAGCGGCGATGGATCGGCTTCTCGATGATCGCCCGTTCGATCAGGTCGACGATCTTCGGCCGGTAGTCGACCTGGGCCCGCTCGAACTTCCTCGCGGGCTCGTTCCAGAGCGTCGGCGTGAACGGCGCGGGGAGGTCGTTGGGGTAGATCGAGATGACGACGTCGGAAGGGCGCAGCAGCGGCACGGCGTCGCGCGTGATCGACCACAGGTGGGGGAGGCTGGCGGCGATGGCGCCCAGGTTGATCACCTCCGCCGGCGTCCCCTCGCTCGCCAGCATCCGCGACCAGGCGGCGGTGATGGTGGTCCCGTCGGACGCCCCCTGCCCTTCCACGACGCTGTCTCCGATGACGAGGATCCGCCGCCGCGCCGGGTCGGGGTCGGCGCGGAAGTCGGGGCCTCGGAAGCCGTAGGCGTTGAGGCTCTGGACCTCCGAGAAGCCGTCGGGCCGGCTCTCGATCAGCAGGCGGTCGTACACGAGCCCGCGCTCCATCGCCCTGCCGATCTGCGGGTGCGACTGCGCGATCTGCTGGTAGTGGACGCGGTTGAAGCCGACGATCTCCGGCGTCGGGAAGACGACGCGGAACAGCGCCTCCTGCCCCGCCGCCAACGCCAGCAGCGTGACGAGGCGGAACAGCCAGAGCCGGCGCCGCGAGAGCTTCCTCGCCGGGCGTGGGGCGGTCGCGGCGGCGTCGGGCGTCTGGGACATGCGGCGGGCTCCGGCTCCGGGTCCGATTCGGTTCGTCGCGGATCGACGGCGCCAGGATACCCCGGCGCGGCTTCGGCGTCACGCCGGGCGGACGCGGACGGTGAAGGCCTCGCGAGGGTTGTCGACGGTGAGCCCGTGGATCTCGGCCTCGGTAAAGCCGGCCCGGCGCAGGGCCGGGACGAGGGAGCCCCAGAGCGTGTCGTACGGGCGGAACTCGCCCCCGCCGGGCTCGCCAACGTGATACCAGCCGGCGTCGTGCGAGAGCAGCACCCTGTCGAGCCTGCCGGCGGCCTTCATGGCGGCGACCAACTCGACGTGGCGGTCGATGGTCCCCGGCGCCACGCCGTCGAATTCCACCCACGCGCCGCGCGCGGCGGCCTCGGCGTGAAGGGCCGCGTCGGGCTCGGCGTTGGCGTGGACCCAGATGAACGCCGACGGGGAGACCCCCTCCTCGCGCAGCAGGTCCAGTTCCTGGAGCGCCGCGCGGCCGTCGCCGGCGTGGGCGGCGATCGTCAGGCCGCTGGCCTTGTGGACCCGCGCCGCCGCGCGGACGAGCCTGACGCCGACGTCCGGCAGCGGCCCGGCGTCGACGCCGATCTTCTGGAACCCCGGCCGGATGCCCGTCCCGCCGATGCCCTCGCGCCACTCCGCCAGCCAGCGCGCCGCCAACTCGTCGGCCGACTCCGTCCGCGAGTGGGCGGGCAGGTACTTTCCCCCGCCGGCCGCGTAGTAGCCGGTGTTCGTCAGGATGTGCAGCCCCGTCGCCTCGGAGAGCCGCCGCAGGATCGCCGGGTCTCGGGCGAGATGGGCGGGCGTGCATTCGACCAGCGAGCGGACGCCCTGGGCCTTTATCCGCTCCAGATGGGGCCGAGCGACGGCGACGACCTCGTCGGCGTCGTAGCGATCGGGCGTCGCGGCGTCGGCCCCGGCGAAGTCGACGAGGATATGCTCATGCGGCAGCATGACGCCCAGGTCTTCCGGCGCGATCGGGCCGAGGACGGTCATCACCCGGCCGATGTCGGCGTCGGTCGCGGCCGACTCGCGGGCGGTCCACGGCAGCATCGCCGCCGCGCCCAGCTTCAGGGCGACACGTCGGTTCATGGGGCCTCCTCGGGCTGGTCGCCCTGGATCGATTGGAGCATCGGCCTGACGGCCGACCAGAGCTGTTCCTTGAGCCGGATGACGGGCGGATTGCCCAGCGTCGTGGGCGAATCGTCCTCGCGTCCGGGGGGGGCGAGGACGCCGACGGTCAGCTCGCCGTCGGTGTAATAGGGATCGCCGCCGCCGTTGCGGCCGAACAGGGTCGCGCCGACGCCCGTCACCTGGAAGACCTCGCGAAGTTGGCCGCGTTCGCGGAGGCCGGCGACGAGGGCGTCGCGCTCGGCGTCGACGTCCGGGGCGATGTGGTGGGTGACCTGCCCCGTGCGATGGCTCAGGCCGACGCTCCGGTCGAACGTCACGGCCCCGATCCAGAGCGGGACGCCGTCCCGGCCCAGCGCGGTCGACTCCCAGAACCGGACGTGATGCCTGCGCCTGGGGCTGTCGCCGGCGGGCTTCTCGAAGGCCAGGTCTTGCTTCCGGCCGAAGACGAACAGCGGGCTCACGGGGGCGTCGAGATACGGCCGATCCCGCAGCACGCCGACGACGATCTCCAGGCTGGTGCGGAGCGTGACCGGGTCGGCCGGGTCCCAGCCGGCGTCGGCCATCGCGGCCACGACCCCCGCCTTCGTCCCGATCAGCCCGACGTTCAGCGGATCGCCCGGGATCCCCTGCGCCGTGAGCGAGACCCTGGGGGCCTCCATCATGGCCGGGTGATGCTCGTAGTGCGTCCAGAAGAACGGCGCGATCAGGTACGCCGCCAGCAGCCAGCACGCCGCCAGCCCGGCCGCGATCCTCGCCCCGCGCCCCGACCACCGCCGCGCGCGCGATGGCCGACGCGGCCCCTCGCGCCCTCCCGACTCCTCGACGTCCGGCCCGTCCGCCATCGCGCCCTCCGTCGTCATCCCGTCGGCTCGTCCCCCCCGCCCCGGCGAGGGGTCAGGCCGGCGGGCCCGATCCCGCCTGCAGGAGCGGCGGCCTGGGGTGGCTGCGGTCGAGGTGCTGGGAGCCGGCGGGTCGGACCCGGCGGGCGATCTCGGCGACGCGGTCCCACAGGTCGGCCAGCTCGTGGACGGCGTTCTCGGGATGGGCCGCGGCGCGGTCGGCGGTGGCGCCGATGTCGTCGCGGAGGGCCGTCGCCTCCTCGATGGTCAGGCCTCCGGAGCGGGTGGCGTCCATGACCAGCGAGCGAATGTCGCCGACGGCGCGATCCCAGTCGCGCAAGTCGACCCCCGGCGGCTCCACCTTCTGGAAGCCGAGGACGGCCGGCGCGACCTCCTTGCGGCCGAACTCGATCCGCTTCCGGTGCGACCACAGCCCCGGGGCCAGGATCGCGAAGACCGTGCCCCACGCCAGGAGGATCGCCGCCAGCGCGATGATCACGAATCGACGGCCGTTCACGCCGGGCAGTCTAGGCCGTCGCGACGGCGCGACCGCCCCGGGGGCGGGGCTCGCCTCGGGGGCTTCGGGCTTCCGGGGTCGGTCGGCGTTCTCGTCGGGCGGGGTCGTCATGGCGCGTGGGCTTCGGCGGGATGGTGGTGGGCGCTCGGCCGCTCCGGGCGACCCTTCCAGTCTACCGCCGATCGCCGCCGGCCACGACCCGGGGCCGGGTCACGCTAGCAGGTCCTTGCGGATCCGGACGCCGTCCTCCACGCCGATCAGGCGCTGCTGGAGGCCCTGGTAGGGGAACCGGAAGGTGTGCGGGTCCAGGCCCAGCAGGTGGAGGATCGTGGCCTGGAGGTCGTGGACCGGGACCGGATCCTCGACGATCCCCGAGCCCAGGTCGTCGGTCGCGCCGACCGACCCGCCGGCCTTGAAGCCGCCGCCTGCCGCCCAGAGCGTGAAGCAGTGGGGGTGGTGGTCGCGGCCCAGGAACTTCGAGCCGCCGCGGGCCTCGTTCATCGACGTCCGGCCGAACTCGCCCCCCCAGATCACGATGGTCTCGTCCAGGAGCCCCCGGCGCTTGAGGTCGCGGATCAGGGCGGCGATCGGGCGGTCGACGTCCCGGCACTTCTGGGGGAGGTGGTGAACGATGTCGTCGCCGGCGCCCGTGCCGTGGCAGTCCCACCCCCAGTCGAAGAGCTGGACGTAGCGGACGCCCCGCTCCACCAGCCGGCGGGCGAGCAGGCAGTTGTTGGCGAACGACGCCGCGCCGGGGACCGCGCCGTACTCCTCGCGGATCGCCTCGGGCTCGCGGCCGACGTCCATCGCGTCGGGGACGCTCGCCTGCATCCGGAAGGCCAGCTCGTACTGGCTGATGCGGGTGAGCGTCTCCGGGTCGCCGTGCTCGGCGGCCTCGATCTGGTTGAGGCGGTCCAGCGCGTCGAGCGTGCGGCGGCGGTCCGCGCGGGTCATCCCCTTGGGGTCGCCGACGTAGAGGACCGGGTCGCCGACGGTCCGGCACTGCACCCCCTGGAAGACGCTGGGGAGGAAGCCGGTGCTCCACAGGGCCTTGCCGCCGGTGGGGTCCGTCCCGCCGGAGATCATCACGACGAAGCCGGGCAGATCCTCGTTCTCCGAGCCCAGGCCGTAGGTGATCCACGAGCCCATCGACGCGCCGCCGTTGCGGGGGGAGCCGGTGAAGATGAACAGCTCGGCCGGGGCGTGGTTGAACTCGGTCGTGACCATGGAGCGGACGACGGAGACCTCGTCGATCACGCCGGCGGTGTGGGGGAGCAGGTCGCTCATCCACTGGCCGCTCTCGCCGCGGCGGGCGAACTTGTAGGGCGTCCCCAGCATCTTGGGATGGCCCTTGATGAACGCGAACCGCTGGCCCTTCAGCAGCTCGTCCGGGCAGGGCTGCATGTGGTACTTGTTCAGGAGCGGCTTGTAGTCGAACAGGTCCTGCTGCGGCGGCCCGCCGGACATGTGCAGGTAAATGACGCTCCTGGCCTTCGCCGGCACGCGGGGGACGGCGGCCCCGGCCGCGCGCGAGTCGCGGCCCATCAGCGAGGCCAGCGCGATCGCCCCCAGGCCGGCCTGCGACCGCCTGAGGAACTGGCGGCGGGTCTCGGCCCGCGCCAGCCGCAGGCGGAGGGACTGTTCCAGGCTGAGGTTCGCGTCGAGTCCCACGGCGTCACCCCCGGGTCAGCACGGAGTCCAGGTTCAGGAGCACGTTGGCCACCGCCGTCCACGCGGCGTATTCCGCGACGTCCGAGCCGTCGGGGAGCGGGCCGAGCGGGTCGGTCGCCAGCGCCGCCGCCGCGGCCGGGTCGTCGCGATACCGCCCGAGCTGCGCGGCGTGGAGGGCGATCAGGGGCGCGACCTGCTCGTCGCGCGGCGGGCGGCCCAGCACGATTTCCAGGCCGAACCGCGCCCGATCCTCCGGCGTGCTCCCCCCCTCGGCGATCATCCGCCGCGCCAGCGCCTGCGCGGCCTCGACGTAGACGGGGTCGTTGAGCGTCACCAGCGCCTGGAGCGGCGTGTTGGTGCGGACCCGGTTGACGGCGCAGACCTCGCGGCTGGGGGCGTCGAACGAGGCCATCGACGGGTATGGCACGGTGCGGCGCCAGAAGGTGTACAGCCCGCGACGGTAGGCGTCGGCCCCCTGGCTGGCGGCCCAGGTGCGCTGGCCGTTGAAGGCGGCCTGCCACAGCCCTTCCGGCTGCTTGGGGAAGACGCTCGGCCCGCCGACCTTCCGCGACAGCAGGCCCGAGAGCGCCAGCGACTGGTCCCGCACCTGCTCGGCGTCCAGGCGGACGCGGGGGGCGCGGGAGAGGAGGCGGTTCTTCGGGTCCTTCTCCATCGCCACGGGGTCGACCCGCGACGCCTGCCGGTACGTCGCCGAGGTGACCAGCCGCCGGATCAGCCCCTTCACGTCCCAGCCGGAATCCATGAAGTCGACGGCCAGGCGGTCGAGCAGCTCCGGATGGCTGGGGGGCTCGCCCTGGGTGCCGAAGTCCTCCTCCGTCTCCACGATCCCCGCGCCGAACAGGACGGCCCAGGTCCGGTTGACCGCCACGCGGGCCGTCAACGGATTGCGGCGATCCACCAGCCATTTCGCCAGCGTCAAGCGGTCGACGGGCCCCTCGGGCTCCGGGCCCAGCGACTTCGGCAGGGCGGGGCCGACCTCGGGGCCGGGATCGAGGAAGTTCCCCTTCATGAGGATATGAGTCGCGCGACGCTTCTCGACGGGCAGCTCGACCATGATCGGCAGGGTGGGGACGTCGGCCTTCTCCTTCTCGACCTTCGCGACCTCGTCTTTGAGCGCCTGGTCGTCCGGGCTGGCGGCGAGCCTCGACTTCAGCTCGGCGAGGTTGGCCTCGAGCCTGGCCTGGCGCTCGGCCACCTCCGGCGTGATCCAGGGCATGACGGGGGATTCGTCGGGCAGGTCGGCGTCGGCGGTCTGGTTGAAGACGGCGAAGGCGGCGTAGTAGTCCTCGTGCGAGATCGGGTCGTACTTGTGCGAGTGGCACTTGGCGCACCCCATCGTCAGGCCCATCCAGGCCTGGAACGTCACGTCGACCCGGTCCTTGATCGCGGCGACGCGGAACTCCTCGTCGTCGGTCCCCCCCTCGGTGTTGGTCATCGTGTTCCGGTGGAACGCGGTGGCGGCGCGCTGGCGGTCGGTGGGGTTTGGCAGGAGGTCGCCGGCCAGTTGCTCGACGGTGAACTCATCGTACGGCTGGTTGGCGTTGAGGGCGTCGACGAGCCAGTCGCGATACCCCCAGATGGCGCGGAGGGGGTCCGACCCGTACCCGGCCGAGTCCGCGTACCGGGCCAGGTCCAGCCACGGCCGCGCCCAGCGCTCGCCGAAGGCGGGGTCGGCCAGGAACCGGTCGACGGCCCGCTCGTAGGCGTCGGGCGAGGGGTCGGCGGCGAAGGCGCGGGCCTCTTCCAGCGTCGGCGGAAGGCCGCGGAGGTCCAGGCTGAGCCGGCGGAACAGCGTGGCGCGGTCGGCCTCGGGCGACGGCTTCAGCCCCTCGGCGTCGAGCCGCGCGAGGATGAAGGCGTCGAGCGGGTCTCGGACCCACGAGGGGTCGGAGGCGGCGGGGGTCGGGGCGGCCGCGGGGGGAGTGAACGACCAGTGCTCGGCGTATTCGGCCCCCTGGGCGATCCACTTGCGGAGGATCTCCACCTCCTCGTCGGCCAGCCTCGGCCCGGCCTTGCGGGGGGGCATGCGGAGCGTGTCGTCCTCGTCCAGGATCCGTTCCAGGATGACCGAGCTGTCGGGGTCTCCGGGGACGAAGGCCGCCTCCCGGTCGTCGGTCTCCTTGACGGCCTCCTCGCGCACGTCCAGCCGCAGGTCGGCGGCGCGGGTGGACTCGTCGGCCCCGTGGCAGGCGAAGCAGCTCCGCGAGAGGATCGGCCGGACGTCGACGTTGTAGTCGACCCGGTCGTCGGCCGCCGCGAGGGCCGCCGTCGCCGCCATTGCCACCGCCGCGCCGAGACGTGCCGCGATTCGGTTCATCGTGATGCGACTCCCGCGTCCGGTGTGGGTCAGGTACTCGCGAGGGGGGCGTGGCGGGCCGGCGAGGCGGGCCGATATCGCCGCCCGCCGCGGCTGACATTGTGGCACGGCCAGGTCGCCCGCATCAAGGCCGTCGCCCCTTCGGAGGGCGGGCGACTGGCCCGCGAGTTTGGCTTCGTTCGTCCGCGCGCCCGCCGACGCGAACACCGCAAACCCTTATCAGTTCACATATAACACGGAAATCAAGTTGGCTTCGTTCGTCGAGGTCGATCGCGTTTTCGCGACTCCTCGCCAGTCTCCGCGCGGCTCGGACAGGACGTCCGCGTCGCGACGACGCCCCCGCCCTCGCGGCGGGCTCAGGACGCCCGCGCCCGGCCTCCCGGCGCGGGATCCCCGCCGATCGACCGCCGGCTTCGGTTCGACCACTGCTTCCGAATTGTCAAGGAGCGACGATCCAGCACCAGGCAAGCTCGCGCCGGGGTCTCCCGGGATTTCAGGATTCCCGAAAAAATCATCAACACGCCCGCGAAGCGACACACGACCATCGCGGATCTCGACCATCGCAACACCGCCGACCGCGGCGACCACTTTAACGTCCAAACAATCACAATAGTCCCCCGGAAACGTCATCGATGATCCTCGGGCGGTGGAGACGAACTCCGAACCCACGCCCGCGATGGATCGACGCAAGCCGCTGAACTCCGGCGGATTTCATCTCCATCCCATGCATTCCCCCGCGTCCGCGCATGGTCGGGGGGCCGTGTCGCACTTCGTCACCCCGACGGTGATTATAACCAACAAAGCATACTTCCGATCGACTCCGCGGATAGAACGGTTCCTCATGGGGCGAGACGCGGCCGGGGGCCATCCCCGGCCGGGTCGCCCCGAGGATCGCCCCCTGTCGAGGAGACGACTAGATGAGGAACCTGCTTCGCGCGTCGGTGCTGACCGTCCTGGCCCTGGCCTCCACGGCGGGCCGATCGTCGGCCGACATCGTTTTCGAACTGCGCGACGTGAACCTGAGCTTCGTCGGCATGGACGCGGGGACGCTGACCGGCTCGTTCACGACCAACGACGCCCGGACGGAGGTGCTCTCGATCGACATCCAGACCGAGGCGAGGAGCTTCGGCGGCGGCGCCTGGACGTTCACGGCGATGCACTACGACGACTCCTATCTTCCGGACGCCTCCGTCAACGCCTCACCCGGCCTCTTCGAGGTGGTGATCGGCGCGTCGAGCGAGATTCGGCTGAACTTCAACGGCGGGCTGAACGCCTCGGGCGACTCGCCGATCTTCGCCAACGTCTCGTACGAGACCCAGCCGACCGGGGGCAACCGCGTCGTCTCGTCGGGCTACGTGACGGCCACCACGGCCGCCGCGGTGCCGGAGCCGTCGTCGATCGCCATGGGCGCCGTCGCGATCGGCGCGGCGGGCCTGGCCGTTCGCCGCCGTCGCGCGACGTGAGGTCGCGGCCCACGTCTTGAACCTTCCCCCGGGGGACGGGATGATGGTAGTATTGAAAGGGTGTTAAACCCGCCATCGCCCCGCCGTTCGATCCATCCCGCCCCCAGGGAGGCCTCCCTCATGGATCTGGGTCTTCGACTTTTCGCGGCGTCCGCCCTGGCGGCGGCGCTCGGTTCGACGACGATGGGCGCGGACGAGCCCGCGCCGGCGACGACGACGAAGGTCGACTTCGCGCGCGACGTCCGGCCGATCCTCTCCGAGAACTGCTTCGCCTGCCACGGCCCCGACCCGGGGCATCGCAAGGCCGACCTGCGGCTGGACACGCACGAGGGGGCGTTCGAGGTGCTCAAGTCGGGCGACGCCGCCGTCGTCCCCGGCGACCCGGAGGCCAGCGGGCTCGTCTTCCGCGTCGAGGTCGACGACGACGAGATGCTGATGCCCCCGCCCAAGTCCGGGAAGACGCTGACCGCGGAGCAGGTCGCGATCCTGAGGCGATGGGTCGAGGAGGGAGCCGATTGGGGGGGCCACTGGGCGTTCGAGCCGGTGACCAGGCCCGAGCCGCCGAAGCCCGCCGAGGCCCACGCCGCCTGGCCCCGCGGGCCGGTCGACGCGTTCGTGCTCGCCCGGGTCGAGGCCGAGGGGCTGGAGCCCTCGCCCCAGGCCGAGCCGGCCGCCCTGCTCCGCCGCGTCACGCTGGATCTCACCGGCCTGCCGCCCACCGTCGCCGAAGCCGAGGCCTTCCTCGCCGCGGTCGCCGCCGACGGGCTCGACGCCGCGTATGACAAGGCCGTCGACCGCCTGATCGACTCGCCCCGGTACGGCGAGCACATGGCCCGCTACTGGCTGGACGCCGCGCGCTACGGCGACACCCACGGCCTGCACCTGGACAACTTCCGCGAGATGTGGGCCTATCGCGACTGGGTCGTCCGCGCGTTCAACGCCAACAAGCCGTTCGACCAGTTCGTCGTCGAGCAGCTCGCCGGCGACCTGCTGCCGAACCCGACCGCCGACCAGCTCATCGCCACCGGGTTCAACCGCTGCCACGTCTCGACGGCCGAGGGGGGATCGATCGAGGAGGAGGTCTACACCCGCAATGTCACCGACCAGGTGGACACCAACGGCACCGTCTTCCTCGGGCTGACCGTCGGCTGCGCCCGCTGCCACGACCACAAGTACGACCCGGTCAGCCAGAAGGAGTACTACCAGCTCTTCGCCTTCTTCAACAACATCGACGGCCCGGCGATGGACGGCAACGCCTCGCGCTGGGCGCCGTTCCTGCCGACCCCCACCCCCGAGCAGGCCGAGAAGATCAAGGAGCTCGACGCGAGGGTCGCCGAGCTGAAGGAGAAGGTCGAGGCCGAGGGGAGGCGGTTCGCCGCCAGCTACGACCCGAAGGCCGACGACGCCCGCCCGGAGGTCGTCGCCCGCGAGGACTACGCCTGGATCGACGACGCCCCGCCGTCGGGCGCCGCCGCGAGCGGGGCCGGCGAGTTCGTCGCCAGGTCGGCCCACCCGGTCAAGTCCGGCCGGCGGTCGCTGCGGATCGAGGCCAAGGGGCTGACGCAGAAGGTGATCGAGGCGAACGGGCCGAAGCTCAAGGTGGGCGAGGGGGATTCGCTGTTCGCCCACGTCTACCTGGACCCCAAGGCCCGCCCCCGCGAGGTGATGCTCCAGTGGAAGATCGGCGGCGAGTGGTCGCGTCGGGCGACCTGGGGCGAGGACCTCATCGACTGGGGCAAGCCCGGGACCGTCGAGCGCCTGCGAGTCGGCGACCTGCCGACCGACGGCGAGTGGGTCCGGCTGGAAGTGCCGGCGGCGAAGCTCGACATCCCCCCCGGGACCGTCGTCGAGGGCTGGGCGTTCACGCTGTTCGACGGCGTCGCCTACTTCGACGAGAGCGGCCTGCGCACCTGGACTCCCCAGGAAGGCCGGACCTACCCCCACCTCACCGCCTGGATCCGCGACCGGATCGCCGACGACGGCGCGGGGCTGGCCGACGACGTGAAGGCCATCATCAAGAAGCCCCGCGCCCAGCGGACCGAGGAGGAGCGGAAGAAGCTGATCGACCTGTTCCTCGCCGCCGGCTGGTCCGAGGTCGACGAGGCCCTGCGGCCGATCCGCGCCGAGCTGGCGAAGGCCGAGGCGGAGCGGAAGAAGATCGACGGCGAGGTCTCCACGACCCTGATCTTCCGCGAACGCCAGGGGGACCCGAAGCCGGCGTTCCTCCTGAACCGCGGCGAGTATGACCAGCCGAAGGAGCAGGTGGGCCGGGCCCTCCCCGCGTTCCTGCCGCCGCTGCCGGCCGACGCCCCGGCCGACCGCCTGGGCCTGGCCCGCTGGCTGGTCGCGCCGGAGCACCCGCTGACGGCGCGCGTGGCCGTCAACCGCTTCTGGCAGCAGGTCTTCGGCACGGGGATCGTGAAGACGTCGGAGGACTTCGGCTCGCAGGGCGAGCCCCCGAGCCACCCCGAATTGCTCGACTGGCTGGCCTCGACGTTCCGCGACGAAGGCTGGGACGTGAAGGCGATGATGCGTCGGCTGGTCTCGACCGCCGCCTACCGCCAGTCGACCCGGGCGACGCCCGAGGCGCTGGCGAAGGACCCCGACAACCGCCTGCTGGCGCGCGGGCCGCGGTTCCGGCTCGACGCCGAGATGCTGCGCGACCAGGCGTTCTTCGCCGGCGGCATCCTCGTGGAGGAGATGGGGGGCCCCAGCGTCAAGCCGCCGCAGCCGGAAGGGCTGTGGGAGGCGGTGGCCTACCGCGACAGCGACACGGCCGTCTTCAAGGCCGACGAGGGGCCGCGGAAGGTCCACCGCCGCAGCCTGTACACCTTCTGGAAGCGCACCGCCCCGCCGCCGCAGATGTCCACGCTGGACGCCCCCAGCCGCGAGTCCTGCACGGTCCGCCGCGAGCGCACCAACACGCCGCTGCAGGCGCTCCTGCTGCTCAACGAGCCCCAGTACGTCGAGGCGTCTCGCGCCCTGGCCGAGCGGGCGCTCCGCGAGGGGGGCGGGACGACCGACGAGCGGCTCTCGCGGATGTTCCGCCTCGCCGCCGGCCGCGCGCCGGAGGCCGCCGAGCTGTCCGAGCTGGCCGCCGCGCTGGGGGACTTCGCCGCGCACTACGCCGACAAGGCCGACGAGGCCAAGGCGCTGATCGAGGCGGGGGCGACCCGGCCCGACCCGGCGTTCGAGCCCCGCGAGCTGGCGCCGTGGACGATGATCGGCAACATCATCCTGAACCTCGACGAGGTCGTCACCAAGGGCTGATCGCCCGCAACCTCGGAGCCCTCCCGATGGACCCGATCCGCGAGCACGTCCAGGTCGAGACCCGTCGCAGCTTCTTCGGCCGCGCCGGGGTGATGAGCCTGGGGGCCGTCGCCCTGGCCGAGCTCCTGGCCCGCGAGGGCCTGGCGTTCCCCGGGGCGTCCCCCTCGGGGGCGCCGTCGGGCGCGACCGGCGGGCTGCCCGGCCTGCCCCACTTCGCCCCGACGGCGAAGCGCGCCATCTATCTGCACATGAACGGCGGGCCGTCGCAGCACGACCTCTTCGACTACAAGCCGAAGATGGACGCGATGTACGACAAGGACCTGCCCGAGTCGATCCGCAACGGCCAGCGCCTGACCACGATGACCAGCGGCCAGGCCCGCTTCCCGATCGCGCCGACGAAATACAAGTTCGCCCGCCACGGCCAGAGCGGCATGTGGGTCAGCGAGCTGCTCCCCTGGACGGCCAAGATCGTCGACGAGATCGCGCTGATCCAGACGACCTGGACCGAGGCGATCAACCACGACCCCGCCGTCACCTACATCTGCACCGGCAACCAGATCCCCGGCCGGCCGAGCCTGGGGGCGTGGCTCAGCTACGGCCTGGGGACGATGAATCAGGACCTGCCGTCATTCGTGGTGATGACGCCGTCGTGGTCGAGCAAGGCGTCGCCGCAGGCGATCTACAACCGCCTCTGGAGCGCGGGGTTCCTCCCCAGCAAGCACCAGGGGGTCGCCCTGCGCGCCAGCGGCGACCCGGTGTTGTTCCTGTCGAACCCCTCGGGCGTGGACGCCTCGGTCCGCCGCCGGTCGCTCGACGCGATCAACCGCCTGAACCAGCGCGAGTACGACTCGTTCGCCGACCCGGAGACCCAGGCCCGGATCGCGCAGTACGAGATGGCCTTCCGGATGCAGACGAGCGTCCCCGACCTGACCGACATCTCGGACGAGCCGAAGCACGTCCTGGACATGTACGGCCCGGACGTCCACAAGCCCGGCACCTTCGCCCGCAGCGCCCTGCTCGCCCGCCGGCTGGCGGAGCGCGACGTCCGGTTCGTCCAGCTCTTCCACCGCGGCTGGGACCAGCACGGCAACATGGCCAACGAGCTGCCCGTGCAGTGCCGCGACGTCGACCAGGCGACCTACGCCCTGATCACCGACCTGAAGCAGCGCGGGCTGCTGGACGACACCCTGGTGATCTGGGGGGGCGAGTTCGGCCGCACGATCTACTGCCAGGGGGCGCTGAGCCGCGACAACTACGGCCGCGACCACCACCCCAAGTGCTTCCCGATGTGGATGGCCGGCGGCGGGGTGAAGAAGGGCGTCGTCCACGGCGAGACCGACGAGTTCGGCTACAACGTCGTCAAGGACCCGGTCCACATCCATGACGTGAACGCCACGATCCTCCACTGCATGGGGATCGACAACAACCGCCTCTCCTTCAAGTTCCAGGGCCAGGACGCCCGCCTCACGGGCTTCGTCGAGCAGCACCCGGTCCGGGCGATCCTCGCCTGAGCCCCGCGCCTTGACGCCAATCCGAGGCCGCCCCTACGATGCGCGTGGGGGCGGCGCGCGCCCCGCCGATCCGCGAGGGAGGCCGCGACCATGCCCGCGACGACCCTGGAACCGACCCCGGCCGCCGTCGAGCCCGCGGCGATCATGGCCGTCCCGGCTGAGGTGCGCCTGAAGGTCGAGCCGGACGACTTCTTCGCCCTGTGCGCCGCGAACCCCGACCTGCGGCTCGAACGCCAGGCCGACGGAGGTGTGATCGTCATGTCGCCGGCGGGATCCAGGTCGGGCGGTCGCAACGCGAAATTGGTCATCCGACTCGGCATGTGGAACGAGGTCCACGGCCTCGGCGAGGTGTTCGACTCGTCGAGCGGATTCACGCTCCCCAGCGGCGCCGTCCGGGCCCCGGACGTCGCCTGGATACTCCGCGATCGCTGGGACCTCGTCCCCCCCGCGGAGCAGGACCGGTTCGCCCGCATCGCGCCGGACTTCGTCGCCGAGTTGCGCTCGCCCAGCGACACGCTCGCGGACGCGCGGGCCAAGATGGCCGAGTACGCCGCCCAGGGGGTCCGCCTCGGCTGGCTGATCGACCCGATGACGAAGACGGTGGAGATCCACAGGCCCGGCCGCGATCCCGAGATCCTGGCGAAGCCCGCGACCCTCTCCGGCGAGGACGTCCTGCCCGGCTTCACGCTCGACCTCAAGGGAATCCTATTCGATTGACGGAGGCCGGATCATGACGACCGCGCTTGCCCCGCCCCGCCCCGTCGCCCCCGCGTCCCCGGCGATCATGGCCGTCCCGGCCGAGGTGCGCCTGAAGGTCGAGCCGGACGACTTCTTCGCCCTGTGCGCCGCGAACCCCGACCTGCGGCTCGAACGCCAGGCCGACGGAGGTGTGATCGTCATGTCGCCGGCGGGATCGGATTCGAGCGGTCGCAACGCGAAACTGGTGATCCGGCTGGGCATCTGGAATGAGACCGCCGGCCTCGGCGAGGTGTTCGAGTCGTCGGGCGGATTCACGCTGCCCAACGGCGCGGTCCGGGCGGCGGACGTCGCCTGGATCCTCCGCGACCGCTGGGACCGCGTCCCTCGGGACGAGCGCCGCCGATTCGCCCCCATCGTCCCGGACTTCGTCGCCGAGTTGCGCTCGCCCAGCGACGCGCTCGCGGACGCGCGG
Source organism: Paludisphaera sp. (assembly GCF_037189885.1). Classification (NCBI taxonomy): domain Bacteria; kingdom Pseudomonadati; phylum Planctomycetota; class Planctomycetia; order Isosphaerales; family Isosphaeraceae; genus Paludisphaera; species Paludisphaera sp. The sequence continues at coordinate 2,849 of NZ_JBBCIR010000047.1, read as the reverse complement.
GCCAAGATGGCCGAGTACGCCGCCCAGGGGGTCCGTCTCGGCTGGCTGATCGACCCGATGACGAAGACGGTGGAGATCCACAGGCCCGGCCGCGATCCCGAGATCCTGGCGAAGCCCGCGACCCTCTCCGGCGAGGACGTCCTGCCCGGCTTCACGCTCGACCTCAAGGGCATCCTCTCGGACTGACATCGACTCGGGCGTCGGCCCCGCAGGCCGCGAGGGCTCGGTGGACGTTGCCCCGGCCCGATCCGCCCCGTCGGCCGGCCACGTCGCGTCACGCGCCGGGGATACCGCCTTCGCGGATCGACGGAAGGCTCGCGACCCGTCCCGAGGTCGGCCTCCCCTCAATCCCACCGAGGCACGCCGACTCTCGGCGGTCGTCGTCGTCGGCGAGTCCGTCCCCGACGCTCGCCAGCGTCGCGGCGGGCACCTCGCCGACGGTACTCAATCGTTCCCGACTCTTAAATCTTGCGGAGCAACGTAAACGCACGTCTCGGCCAATCACCACTCCAAAGGACGAATATCCTCCAGGGCCGCGTCGTGATTGTCGTACGGTCCGGGACTCTGTAACTTGCAAGCGGGGATAAAAAGGATCGATTTAATCCCCAGTCTAGCTTTTCTGGGATCTCCCGCCACCGCGTCAGGATGCCCTTATGATCAGACAGGTTATCCAAAGGTCCGCGAACGCCTTCGGCTACAAGATCGTGCGAACCGGGGGGGACATCGGGAAGTCGATCGACGTCTTCGGACTGCTGGTCCAGCAGCGGTTCACGTCATGCGGCCGGGACGCGGTGGTCATCCAGATCGGCGCCAACGACGGCAAGAGCAACGACCCGGTCGGCAAGTACATCGACCGGTATCACTGGCGCGGGCTCCTCGTCGAGCCCCATCCCAAGACCTTCAAGAAGCTGGTCGAGCGCTACCGGGGCGAGGATCAGGTGATGTTCGAGAACGCCGCGGTCGGCGGCATCGACGGGACCATGGAGTTCTTCTGCTTCCGCGAGGACCCGATCGTCCCCGAGTGGGCCTCGCAGCTCGCGAGCCTGCGCCGGGATATCCTCATGCGGCACCTCAGCGTCGTCAAGCATCGCAAGGATCTCGTGACGAGCATCCAGGTCCCGGTCATGACCTTCTCGACGCTCCTGGAGCGGCACGGCGTCGATCGATTCGACGTCCTGGTGATCGACACCGAGGGCTATGACTACGAGGTCCTCAAGTCGGTCGACTTTCGCGCCCACCGCCCCTCGATCGTCTTCTACGAGCACTCACACCTGAAGGGGGGCGATCTGGGGCGGGCGCGTTCGCTCCTCGCCGACGCCGGCTATCAACTCTGCTCGGTGGGGGGCGACACGATCGCGTACCTGGAGGAGGGGGACTGACCGACGGCGGCGAGCCCTGACGCCCGCCCCCCTGGAGCGGGGGCGGACGCCGGACGGGATGGCTCCCGGTCAGTCGATCGTCTTGACGTGGATCTCGCGGAACTCGACCGGGTCGTTGTGGCCGGCGAAGCCGAAGTAGCCCTTGGTCAGATCCTTGCCGGGGTGCGGCGAGCCGTCCATGAACTCGGTGACCTGGCTGACGTCGGCGTCGAGGATCACCGTGCCGTTCAGCTCGACCTGGATCTTGGGGCCCTTGACGGTCACCTTCTCGTAGTTCCACTGGCCGACCGGGCGGAGGTAGCCGCGATGGGCGGCCACCTGGCCGTACACCGAGCCGTGCGCCTGGCGCGGGTCGATGGTCTTGTACTTCTCGTGGCCGTCGTCGAGGACCTGCAGCTCGGTCATGCCGTCATAGGCCGGGCCGCCCTTGCCGGGGTAGCGGATCGCCAGGCCGTTGTTGCCGGCGGGGGGGAGCTTGAACTCGACCAGGGCGACGAAGTCGGCCAGCTCGTCCTCGTGGTAGAGCGTGCCGCCGCGTCCGGCCTTGCAGCGGATCGCGCCGTCGACGACCTCGTAGTCGTCGGCGTCGCCCTTCCAGCCGTCCAGGCTCCGGCCGTCGAACAGCGGCTTGAAGCCGCCGTCGGCCTTGTCGCGCTCGGCGAGGATGGCGTTGGCCTCGTCCGGGTCGATCTCGCGGAGCTTGATGTTGCGGAAGCGGGTCTCGCTGCCGTGGGTCTGGAGCTGGATCGGGCCGACGGCGGCCAGCGGGAGCTTGCGATCCCAGAAGTTCTCCATGATCGCGTCGTCGACGACGAGCTGGCCGTTGAGGTGGACCGTCGTCCGGGCGCCGATTTGGAGCACCCGCATGGTGTTCCACTCGCCGATCGGGCTGTCGGCGCGGACGAGGGGGTCCTTGCCGGGAGCGCCGGGGGAGTTGTTCCAGAGGCCGCCGGAGCCCTTGTCGGCGCCGAGGCTGAACTTCTCCTCCTCGGTGAAGTCCCAGATCTGGATCTGGGGCGTGCCGCGGAGGTAGACGCCGCTGTCTCCCTTGGGGCCGATCTTGAAGTCGACGGTGAACTCGACGTCGCCGTAGTCCTTCTCGGTGCTCATGAAGACGCCGTGGCCGTCGCTGACCATCTCGCCGTTTTCGACCTTCCAGTGCTGGGCGGCGTCGGCCGCGTCGGCCTCCAGCTTGGCCTTGCGCTCCTCCTCGCTCATGGCCTTGAACTTGCGCGGGTCGATCGTGGACTCGCCGCGCCAGCCGGAGAAGTCCTTGCCGTTGAAGATGGCGTGGAACTCGGGCTCGTCGGCGACGGCGGGGCGGCCGACGAGGGCGGCGGCCAGCGCCGTCAGGGCGATCGTCAGGTGGGTCGTCTTCAGCATCGGGCGGGGATCCTCAGGGGTGCGTCGGGGATTGGTCGAGAGGCGTCGGCGCGTCGGCGGGGCCCGTCGCGGTCGCGCGGGCCCCGC
>NZ_JBBCIR010000046.1:0-20354 GCF_037189885.1 Paludisphaera sp. | reverse complement strand
CCGCCCGGCCGCCCCGTCGGCGGGAGCAGGTCGGCGATCAGCGCGAATTCCTCGTCCTTCAGCTCATAGCGTCGCGTCATCGCGGCCTCCCTGGTGAAGCCGCCATCGTAACGCTTTACGAGCCGTCAGACAGAACCTAGTCCTGGGGGAGCTTGGACGGCTTCACGGTCCGCGGGCCGGGCTTCATCTCGGACTTCGCGGCCTTGAAGGCGGCCTCCAGCAACGGCGCGGAAGCGGCGGGGGCGAAGCCCTCGACGACGGCGACGTCGGCGCCCCGGCGCTCGACCACGCGGCAGACGCCGTCGACCGACCGCCAGAGGGAATCGGGGATGTCGGCCGGCTGGAACTGGCCGTCTCCCATGCGGGTGGTCTGATACCGGGCGTAGGCCCGGGCGAACTCGCGGGCGTCGTCCTCGGAGTCCCAGGTGGTCATCCAGACGAGGGCGAGCTTGCCCTCTGGCCCCTCGAAGACGGCGTAGCGATCGCCGTCCCAGCCGGCGGCGGCGGCCTTGCCGTTGTGCTTGCGCAGGAGGACCGACGTCTGCATCTCCCCCATCACGTTCCGGGAGATCTCCTTCCAACCCTCGCCGGGGCTCAGCTCGCCCAGGTCGATCAGGACGGGGTAATCCGGCTCGGCCTTGTACTTGGCCGGGTGGAGGATCTGCTCGGTGGAGAGCGGCGGGTCGAGATAGGCGGCGTCGATCCCCTTCCACCCGTCGTCGTTGGCGAGCTTCGCGGCGAAGACCAGGCCCCGGATGTAGGGGAACAGCATGGACTCGGAGATGATCGGCGGGGCGTTCTTGAGCGTCTGGCCGCCGCCGAGGGAGGTCAGGAAGGGCATCATCAGTTCCATGCCGCGGCCCAGGCCCTCGGCGGGGAGCGCGATGATGTCCTCGCCCTCCCAGTCCTCCTGCCCGGCGGCCATCATGGCGAGGGTGGCCTCCCCTTCGATCAGGGCGGAGACGGCCAGCGAGTGGTCGTCGTTCTTCTTGGCCAGGGCGTGGAGTTCGTCCAGGTCGAAGTGCTGGTCGGACAGGGCGTGGGTCATCTCGTGGGCGATGACGGTCTTGTTCTCGTCCTTGTCGAACCCGCCGGTCTTGCCGAGGAAGCGCTCCAGGAACGTGGGGGGCTCGGCCTTCCTGGTCTCGGGCTCCTCGATCATGTACATGGTCTTCGTGCGGGGGTCGTAGTAGGCGGCGATCTCCTCGGAGTAGACCTGGACGAGGAACTGCTTGAGGTCGAGGTCCGGCGGGGTCATGCCGAAGGCGCGGTAGGCCTTCTCCATCCCCTCGAACTCGGCCGGGGTCATCTCCTCCTCGAACTCCTTCAGGAGCATGTCCTGGAGCTTCTCGCGCTTGGTGACGTCGCGCCGGACCTCGTGGACCCAGGGGATGCCGCGGAGGCGCGGGAGGATCTTCTCGAACGCCTCCTTGTAGCGGAGCTGGGCGTCATTGGGCTTCCCCTGGTCGGCCAGGGCGTCGCCGGCCTTGAGGATCTCGACCCCGGCCGCGACGTCCGGGTGGACGTCGGCGCCGGCGGCGCCGGCGGCGACGGCGAGGGTCAGGAGGGCGACGAGCGTCGTCGCGAGCGGGAAGGGCGAGCGGACGGGCATGGGGTTTTCCCTGGACGTCGATGGGTGGTTCGTCCGCTCGGGGGCGGCGTTTCAGCGGGCGGAGCGACGGTAGACGGGCGAGCGCGTCGGCGAGGGCGGCACCGGGGCCGCGGTCGCCGTCTCGACCGGGGTCGCGGCGGGGGTCAAGGGGATGCGCAGGAGTTGCCGGGCCGCCAGGACGCGGGCCTCGTCGGGAGAGCGGGGCCCCCCGCGAGCGTGGAGCGAGCGATTCAGGCGGTTGCAGAGGAAGTCGAGGACCACCGGCTCCGGGAGTCCCATCCGCCGCAGGATGTGGATCTCGGCCTCGCTGGTCAGCTTCCCCTTGTTGTACGACAGGATCGCGGTCGCCTTCTCGCGGGCGACGGGGTCGCTGGCCCGGCCGAACTGGTCGCAGAGGGCCTCGATGGCCCGGCCGGCGTCGGGGGCGTTCTCCTTCAGGATCACGCGCAACTGGTGGCGGAACTCGTCCCGCTCCTGCTCCACTCGCTGGACCGCCTCGATCTTCAGGCGCTCCAGATCCTCGGCCTGGCGTCGCTCCATCTCGGCCCGCTGGATGGCCTTCAACTCGGCCTCCTGGCGGATCCGCTCCATCATCTCCTCCTGCGTCGGCAGCGTCGCGTCGGCCGGCTTGGCCCGCTCGACGATGTCGGGAGCCGGCTCGGGGGCGGGAGCCGGCTCGGGCTCGGGAGCCGGCTCGGGCTCGGGTCGCGCGGCGGGGGCGAACGCGGGCGAAGCGGAGGCGATGGAGATCGGCGGGCGTCCCTCGGGGGCGGGATCGGGATCGGCCGGGGGCGCGTCCGGGGCCGTCCCGGGGGTCGCGGCGACGGGCCCGGCGGCCGGCGCGGCGGCGGGGGCCGGCTGCTGACGCGGGAGGGGGCGGCCTTCCAGGGTCAGGGGCAAGGGGAGCGGGGTCTGATCCTTGCCGAACGCGGCGTTGGCGGCGGCGAGGGCCACGGAGTCGTCCAGCTCGGCGATCGGGGCGGGGTCCGCCGGCACCGGCATGGGGTCCGCGGGGCGGGCCGTGGTCCCGGCGTAATTGTGATAGCCGATGAGAAGGGCGAGCGTGCCCACCAGCGCGATCGGCATCATCAAGGACGGGGGGAGGCCGCGGCTGCGATACTGGATCACGACCACCGGCTCGGGGGCGGGAGCCGTCTCCGGCGGTGGGGCCTTCGCCGATTCGGGATCGGCGGCGGGCGCGGCGGGGTCGAGCCAGGCGGCGTCGAGATCGAAATCCGGATTGTTGGTCATGAGAGGCCCCCTCGTGGTCTCGCGTCCCGGATCGTCCGATTGTCCACGACGCGAGGCCCCCCGCCCAGGGGAGTTTCCCGGAAACCACGCTCAGCCCCCCGCCCCTCCGGTCGAGCCCCGCTCCGTCTGCCGCCTCGGATCTAACAGGCGGTCGACCTCGTCCGTCGCCGGGAAACCGCCGTGCTCGCGGAGGACGTCGGCCGAGGCCGGCTCGCCCAGCCGCCGCGCGATCTCCTCCGGGTCGAGCCCGGCCATCGCGTGGGCGACCTCGCGCACCGTCGCCCCCTCGCGGTAGGCCGTCTTCGCCAGGGCCGAGGCGTTGTCGTAGCCGACCCTCGGCGCGAGCGCGGTGCACAAGGCCAGGCTCTGCTCGACGTGCTCGCGGCAGCGCTCCTCGTCGGCCTCGATCCTCGTGACGCCCTGGGCCTTCTGGTCCGCCAGGAACTCGCGAGCGTCCACGCACTTGTCGGTCAGGTGGTCGGCGGCCGCCGCCAGCAGCTCGATCGACTCCAGCAGGGCGTGGGCCATCACCGGCATCATCACGTTGAGGTCGAAGTCCGACCCCATCGCGTCGGACCAGGCGATCGTCGCGTCGTTGCCGATGACCCGCGCCGCGACCATCATCACCGCCTCGGGGATCACGGGGTTGACCTTCGCCGGCATGATCGAGCTGCCCGGCTGGAGCTCCGGGACGCGGATCTCGCCGATGCCGCAGCGCGGGCCGCAGGCCAGCAACCGGACGTTGTTCGCGATGTTCGACAGGCTGACGGCGATCGTCCGCAGCATCGACGACGCCTCGACCGCGGCGTCCCTGTTGGCCATCGCCTCGAAATAATTCGAGGCCGGCGCGAAGATGAGGCCGACCTCGCGCGACAGCGCCGCCGCCATGCGCTCGGGGAACTCGGCGTGGGTGTTCACCCCGGTCCCGACCGCCGTGCCGCCGATGGGGATCTCCGCCAGCGCCTCCGAGGCCCCGCGGGCGCGTCGGACGCCGTGCTCGACCTGCGACGCGTAGCCGGAGAACTCCTGCCCCAGCCGGATCGGCACGGCGTCCTGGAGGTGGGTCCGGCCGATCTTCACCACGCCGTCGAACGCCCCGGCCCGCTCGGCCAGCGCGTCGCGCAGCCGCTCCAGCGCGGGGATCAGCCGCCGCTCGATCTCCTCGCGCGCCGACAGGTGGATGGCCGTGGGGATGACGTCGTTGGACGACTGGCCCATGTTCACGGCGTCGTTGGGGTGGACCGGCGACCGCCCCCCCCGCTCCCCGCCGGCCAGCTCGTTCGCCCGGCCGGCGACGACCTCGTTGGCGTTCATGTTCGTGGAGGTGCCGCTGCCGGTCTGGTAGATCACCAGCGGGAACTGGTCGTCGAGCTTGCCGTCGGCCACTTCCCCCGCGGCCTGCTCGATCAGCCGGGCGAGATCCTCGTCGAGCAGCCCCAGCTCCGCGTTGACCCGCGCGGCCGACTTCTTGACGAGCCCCAGCGCCCGGAGGACCGGCCGGGGGAACCGCGCGCCGCCGATCTCGAAGTTCCGCCGCGCCCGCTCGGTCTGGGCGCCGTAATAGGCGTTGGCCGGCACTTCCATCGAGCCCATCGAATCGCGCTCGGTCCGGGTCGGCGGCATGGTCGGCATCTCCATCGTGCGGCGGGACGGGTTCTCCGCCCACCACTCGCATGAAAACGCCATGCCGCCCGGCGGCCTCAGAGGCCGCCGGGGGACCATGCGGCGTAGAACGTCATCGCGGGGAAGTCGCGGACGAGCCCCAGCTCGGCCAGCCGGGACGCGACGGGGCTGGAGACGGTCGGCTGGCCGTTGTACGTCTCCACCCGGAGCACGCGGCGGTCGGGCGAGGCCAGCTCCAGCACCCGCGCCAGCGCGGAATCCAGCTCCCCTTTCGAGGCCGACGCCAGCCCGGTCAGCCGCTTGCCGTGAGCCTCCAGGATCAGGACCGGACGGCCGCCGCGGAGGACCAGGAAGTTCCCCGCCCCGCGCGACAGCCGCGCCGTCCCCCCTTCCAGCAGGGGGACGTCCAGAGGGGCGCCGGCGCCGTAGAGGTTCGCCGGGTCGGACGCGGCGAGGAAGACCTCGGCGTCGTCCCGACCGGCACCCGAGGCCAGCGCCGCGAGCCCTTCCGAGGCCTCCTCGGTGGCGTACTGCACGCCCGAAAGCCCCTCCACGAAGTAGCCCCTGCGGACCTCGCCGCGCAGTTCCAGCCGGGCGAGATGGGGGTACAGGTCGCCCCACGGCGGGGCCCAGGGGTCCATCGCGACCGTCTCGCGGGCCAGGACGCCGTAGCGGCCGAACAGGGCGTCGATCCACGCCAGGGCGCGGGCCTCCGGGTCCTCGGCCGCCGGCGCGACGAGGTCCCACCGCCCTTCCGGCCGCGCGAGGTCGACCCGACGAGGCGACCGGCCGCGACGCCCCCCGCGAGAGGCCCCCGCCGCGGCGTCGAGCCCATCGAGCCCCCCGGGTCGGAGCGGATCGAAGCGGTCGTTGGTCGCCAGGCCCCGGAGCGTCAGCGAGCGGAGAGCGCGGCGGAGTTCGGTCGGCTCGATCCCCGTCGCCCGCGACAGGTCGGCCGCGAACGAGGCCCCGCGGCGGGCCAGGGCGTCCAGGACCGCTTGCTCGGCCTCGGCCAATGGCGCGTCCTCGCGCGGGGGCCAGCCGCCGGGGAATTCGCGAGGGACGATCGCGACGAGCGGCCCGTCCCCCTCGGCACGCCACGACCAGCCGCCGCGCGAGAGGGCCTCGTCGAGCGAGGCCGGGCGGAATCCCTCGACGCGGCGGGGGAGCAATTCGCCCTCCCACGACTCGGCCGTCGCGGCGAAGCCGTGGAGCACGTCCAGGGCGCGTCCCACCCCCTCGACCCCCGAGAGCCGCCCGGCGGGGTGGACGTGCTGGCGGCGGGCGACGAAGTCCGCGAAGACCTCCGGCGCGACGGCCACGCTCTCCCGCCGCCTACGCGCCACGGCCAGCCGCTGGACCTCCGCCAGGTTCTCGCGCTCGGCCCAGCGCGGGCCGTCCTCCCCCTCGACCCGGACCACGCCCTCCGACTCGACCCACTCCTCCAGCAGCCCCCGCGCGACCTCGGGCGCGACCGGGTAGCGCCGCAGGACGTCGGCCAGGCCGATCAGCGCGTGGACGCGGAGGAACCGCCGGACGATCGTCCGCAGCGCGTCGCCGTCGCCAGCGTCGAAGGCCGATTCGTAGAGCGGCCGTTCCTCGGCGAGGATCCAGCGCGAGGGCTCGGCCGCGCCTGGCATCTCGATGCGGACGGCCCTCCCCTCCCCTTCCAGCGCCTTCGCGAACGCCTCCATCGGGCCGGCGAGTTCGGACGGGGCCAGGTCGCCGAGCGCGCGCAGGGTCTCGGCCATCTCGTCGGCCGTGCGCGGGGGATGGCCGTGGCCGCGTAGGCGGTTCTCGACGCGGCCGACGGCCTGCTCGTCGAGCGCGCGGCCGGCTTCCAGCGAGTGCAGCAGGCCGTCGAGCAACGCCTCGTCGATCGTCGCGGTCGCGGCGGTATCGGACTTCCGCCGGGGCTCGTCCCACTCGTAGATATAAGTGCTCGTGAACTGGAACAGCAGCTCCGAGGCGAACGGCGAGGCCAGGTCGCCGGCGCGGGTCTCCACGCGGATCTCGCCCGCCGCGACGGCGTCCAGGAACTCGCGGAGCCGGGCGATCTGGAGGTCGTCGTCGAGGCACTCGCGGAAGGTCTCGACCACGATGGGATGGTCGGGGAACTTGCCGACGACGCCGAGCAGGTCCTTCGCGCGCAGCCTTTGGAGCCAAAGGGGCGTCCGCTTGGTCGGATCCGGCCGGGGCATCAGGAGAGCCCGGCCGGCGTTCTGGCGGAACCGCAGGCCGAACAGCGCCGTGTCGGGGAGCACTCGGCGGATCAGCCGCTCGGCCTCCGCGCCGTCGAGGCCGTCGAGGATGTCCAGCGGCGGGTCGTCCGTGCCGGGGAGCCGGAACAGCAGGCCGTCGTCGCCGTGCAGGCACGAGGCCGTGACGCCGTATCGATCCTGGATCCGGGCCACCAGCGCCAGCTTCAGGCCGAGGTGCATCCGGCCGTAGGGGGAGAGGACGGCCAGGGTCGTCTCGCCGGTCGGGTCGGGGAAGGACTCGACGAGGATCGTGCGATCATCGGGCACCACGCCCGCCAAACGGGCCTGCCTGCCGACGAATCGCGCCAGGAACCGCGCCGCGGGGGGCTCCAGCCTGCACCCGGCCTCGAGCCGCCCGAGCAGGCCGGGATCGTCGAGCCCCTCGGCGATCTCGCGGGAGAGCCGGCCGACGGCGAGGCCCAGCTCCATCGAGCGCGGGTTGGTCTCGCCGCGCCAGAAGGGGGTGACCACCTGGGAGCCGGCCGCCGGGCTGACCAGGACCTTGTGCACGTCGATGTGGTCGATCCGCCAGGCGCTATTGCCCAGCATGAAGGATTCGCCGACGCGGCGCTCGAAGACGAACTCCTCGTCCAGCTCCCCGAGCTTCGGCCCCCCTTCCCCGAGGTAGACCGGGTAGTGGCCGACGTCCGGGATGGCGCCGCCGCCGGCGAGGGCCAGCCGCGAGGTCCCCGGCAGCGGGGCCAGCCGATTGTGGACGCGGTCCCACGCCACCCGCGCGCGGAGGTCGCGGATCGATCCGGTGGAGTAGCGTCCGGAGACCAGGCTCAGCACGCGCTCGAACGCGTCGGCCGAGAGGTCGGCGAACGGGTAGGCGCGGCGCACGAGGTCGAACAGCTCGGGCACGTCCCACCGGTCCACGGCCACGCACGCGACGACCTGTTGCGCCAGGACGTCCAGGCAGTTGCGGGGGACGCGCAGGGGCTCCACGTCGGCGGCGAGCATCGCGCGGGCGAGGGCCGCGGACTCCAGCAGGTCGGCGGGGGTCTTGGCGATCAGCCGCCCCCGGCTCGTCCCGCCGACGAGGTGCCCCGACCGCCCCACGCGCTGGAGGCCCCGCGCCACGTTCCCCGGCGACTCCACCTGGCAGACGAGGTCCACGTCCCCCATGTCGATGCCCAGCTCCAGCGAGGCCGTCGCGACCACGGCGCGCAGCTCGCCGACCTTCAGCATCTCCTCGGTCGTCCGGCGCTCGTCCAGGCTGAGGCTGCCGTGGTGGGCGCGGAACGGCGGGGGCCCGTCGTCGTCATCGTCGGGGGCCTGGCGCTCGACGTCGCGCGTGGCGAGTTCATTGAGCCGCGCGGTCAGCCGCTCGACGGTCCGGCGGTTGTTCGCGAAGACGAGGGTGGATCGGTGCCGCTCGACCAGGTCCAGGACGCGGTCCTCGATCGCGGGCCAGACCGAGCCGGGGGGGCCGAGGCCGGCGTCGCCGAAGGGCCAGATGACGCTGAGGTCCATCGGCTTCCGGGAGCCGGCGTCGACGATCTCGACGGGCCGCCCCCCGCCGAGGTAGCGGGCCACCTCCTCCAGCGGCTTCTGGGTCGCGGAGAGGCCGACGCGGACGAACGGGCGGCCGGCCCCCAGCGCCTCAAGGCGTTCGAGCAGCAGCGCCAGGAAGACGCCGCGCTTGTTGCCGCATAGGGCGTGGATCTCGTCGACGACGACGTGGGAGACCTCGCGCAGCGTCTCGCGCGCCCGCGAGGTGAGCATCAGGTGGAGCGACTCGGGCGTGGTGATGAGGATCTCGGGGGGCTTGCGGAGCAGCCTGGCCCGCTCGTTCGGCGGGGTGTCCCCGCTTCGCACGGCCGTCGAGAGCGCCCGGAGGGGCATGCCGGACGCCTCGGCCTCGGCGAGGATCCCTTCCAGCGGCGTCTTGAGGTTGCGGTGGACGTCCGCGTTGAGCGCCTTCAGCGGCGAGATGTAGAGGATGCGGACGCCCCGCCCGCGCGCCGGCTCGCGCCAGAGGAGGTCGAGCCCGGCGAGGAAGGCGGCCAGGCTCTTGCCCGACCCCGTCGGCGCCGCGATCAGCGTGTTCCGCCCCGAGGCGATCGCCCGCCACCCCAGCCGCTGCGCCGGCGTCGGCTCCCCCAACGCGGAGCGGAACCACGCCGAGACCGGCGGCAGGAACAGCTCGAGGGAGTCGTCGCGTGCTGCCGGGAGCTTACGCCTCATGGGGCCTCAGCGAAGGGGACGCGGGGCGTCGGGTCCGGGCCGCGCGAGGCGGGCCCGCCCTCGATCCTACCCGATTCCGACCGCGCAGGGCAGGCGCGCGCCCCGACCCGCCTCCCTCCCCATTTCGCCCGTCGGCCCAGCCTCGACCGAGGCCTCCCGAAACAGCGGACCGAACGCAACGCATGCTTAATCCACGCAACATTACACGAAAACTGCCGTCCCCCAGATTAATGCACCGCCAAAGACCCAATAACTTCCTAATCCCACGAGACTCGGCTCCAGGGAACCTTGCCATGACCATCAAGTGCTGGCCCAAACTACTTGCAAAACATCTTAAACGATCGCCCATCAATTTCTTGATCCGAAATCTCGTCGAATGGCGGCCACTCACCGACCCGGTCGAAGGCTACACGGTCGTCATGGGCTGCATGGGCGCAATGGAACGCGTCGCCATCGCCAACCTAAAGGCGATCGGGGAGCAAGAGGCGGACAACCTGGTCGAGCTGATCCTGGTCTTCGACGGACCGGTCGAGGAGGTCTCCCGCGCGGTTCGCGACGAGATCGAGTCGCATCCCCTGCGGGACAGGATCCGACTGGCGGGCTATGGCCCCATTCAGTACCGCGTCGCCAGGCTGATCAACTGGGCGTGGGTCTACTGCTGGCTGTCCTGGGTGATCGCGATCGGCCTGGTCAGGTCGCGCGCCGTCATCGTCCACGACCTTGACGCCATCCCGATCCGCCGCGACTTCTTCGAGCGACTCTACCTCGAATGGCGAGAGTCGGGGGCCCAGTTCCGCGGTGTTCGCTGGTATCGGGGCGGCGGCGTGACCGATGAGATGGGGATCCCCACCACGTTCGAGCTGGTGCTGGACGCCGTCCATTTCCGGGGGAACCACCGGCCCTTCGACGCGTTCAACAAGACGAAGCTCGTCGGCGGGAAGGTCGTCGATTTCGACACCTTCCTCTGGGTGGAGTGGCAGGCACCCGGGCGCGAGATCGGGCCCGTGGAGGAGTCCGAGCTGATGCACCCGTCGCAGCTGATCTGCGACTACATGGGGGTCGTCACCGGCCGGAAGGCCCTCGCCGGGCGTGGGCACTCGCTGGCGATGCTCCCCTATTACCATCACCTCGGGGGCGAGGACCGGGCGCTGCGGCAGGCGACCGCGGCGCTGGCCGACCCGTCCGCCTCCTCGTTCCCCCTCGATGGGCGCGACCTGGCGGTCGACGGCTGCTCGCCGGCCCACTGGGCCTGGATGGAGAAGCTGATCCGCCTCGCCGAGCACGGCCTCTTCGGCCGCGTGCGCCCGGAAGTCGAGGCCTTCCTGGAACCGTTCGCCAGGCGCGCGGGGAAGGTGGTGGAGGCCGAAGTCGAAGTCGGTGTCGAACTCGGGGTCCGAGCCGAGGTCGGGGCCGAACTCGTCGAACTTGCCGCCTGACGACGGGCCGGATCCGGCCGTCGTCAGGGCCTGGCGGCCGGCGGCGGGAGGATCAGGCACTGGCCGACGCGCGGGCGGCCTTCCTTGCTCAGCGCGTCGCGGTTCAGGGACATGATCTCCAGGGCCTTGCGCTCGTCGCCGCATTTCTCGCGGGCGATGATCCGCAGCGTGTCGTCGGGGCGGACGACGTGGACGGCGACGCCGCCGGAGTCCGGCGAGCCCGGCGCGGGCTCCGTCTCGGAGTGCGACGCGCGCTCGACGTTCGGGTCGCGACGTGGCCCGGCCGGCTCCAGATCCGGGAGCACGGCGCGGATCGGCCCGGCCAGGACCATGCGCGGCTCCAGCTCGCCCAGGCCCGGCACGACCAGCGACTTCCCTTCCACCAGCGCGTCGGGCCAGGCGACGCGGTCGCGATTGGCCCACCAGAGGGCGCGTGAGTAACGGCCGTCGCCGTAATACTTCCTCGCCAGCCCCTCGAACGTATCCCCCTTCGCGACGACGTGCTTCGACGGGCCGGTCGCGTCGGCCTGGACGGCCCCGGCGCGCGAGACCTCGGCGTCGCGCGGCGGCTTCGCCTCGGCCCCCGACCTGGGCCAGGGGGAATGCACCGGGCCGACCACCACCGGCTCGCCCTCCGCCAGCGCCCCGAGGAAACCGCCGGAATCGAGCGTCATCGCGGACGAGCCAGGCGCGAGGGACCGTGGCATGTCGCCGGGCGTCCCGGCCCCGGTCGGGATGGCCCCGGGACCGACCGCCGTCGGGGGGGTCGAGGCATGGACGTGCTCATGCTCGTGCTGGCGGCCGACGCCCAGCATCCTCCCGATCGCGGCGAAGGGGGCTAGGCGGGAGGCCGTCGGGGGCGTCGGATGCGCGGCGGCCGTCGGGGCGGGCGGTCGCGAGGGGCCGATCACCACCTTCGGCGCGGCGGGCTGGTCGGGGCGGCTCAGCGCGATCGCGCCGTTCGAGCCGCTGACGATCAGCGAGCCTTCGCCATGGGGCCCCGAGGAGACGATGTGGATCGTGCCGTCGACCTTCTCGACGACGCTGACGAGCTTCAGCAGCTCGGAGATCGTCACCTTGTCGAAGTCGACGGTGATCGTCCCGTGGACCTTCCCCGGGGCCTCCTCCTGGGCGCCGGCCCGCCCGACCGTCGCGAGCGCCAGGCCCAGCGCCAGCAGGCCCATCGTGTTGCGTCGAGAACGGTTCAAAGGTCTTCCTCGCCCGAATTCGCCCCGCCGCCGCGCGACCGCCGCACGGCCCCCTGGTCTGATTTCGGCATCGGGCCGCGCCGGACTTAAGGAATGCGCCGGTCGCGCGGGCCCTCGCGCCTTGACAACCAGGCTGGACCCGGTACTCTGCAATGCGAGGTAGAGACCGGAAAGGGGGGCGGGGATGGGTCCGTGGGAGACGCAGTTGCGCAAGGGCCTGGTGGAGCTGGCCGTGCTGGCGACGATGGTCGACGGCGAGGCGTACGGCTACGGGATCGTGGAGCGGCTGCGGGGGCTGGAAGGGCTGGAGTTCACGGAGAGCACGGTCTACCCGGTGCTGGCGCGGCTGGCCCGCGACGGCTTCCTGACGATCCGCGCCGAGCGGTCGCCGTCGGGGCCGATGCGGCGCTACTATCGCCTGACGCCGGCGGGGGAGCGGCGACTGCGGGAGATGTCCGACGGCTGGCGGGCGGTGTCCGCGAGCCTGGCCACCTTACTTGAAGGGGCGCGAGGATGAGCACGATGGAGATGAGCGCGACCATGAACGCGAACCGAGCGTTGATCGACGCCCGCCTCGACGCCATCGACCGGGCGCTGCTCGGCCGGGTCTCGCGGGCCGAGCGGCTGGACGTCGTCGGCGAGGTGGAGTCCCGCATCGACGAACTCCTGCGCGAGCGTTGCGGCCCCGGCGCCGAGCCCTCGCGGGATGACGTGCTGGCGGTCCTGGCCCGGCTCGACCCGCCGGAAGCCTACCTGGGGGACGAGCCGGCCTCATCTCCACCGATACTTCGCGAGCCGAACGTCGCGCCGCGGATGAGCGGGGCGGCGTCCCCGTCGGCGGTCCTCGAGCGCCGAGCCTGGCGGAGCGGCATCTTCGGCGTCCTGGCCATCTCCGCGACGGCCATGGCCGCGCTCTGCCTCGCACTTAGCTTGGCGGCGCAATCGCTGTCCTTCTTCGTGGTGGGATTCGGGGGCGGCACGCTGATCGGCCTCGCCTGCGGCATCAGCGCCGTCGCGTTGTCGGCCGCGAGCCGATGCCGAACAGGGTGGGGCATCACCGGGCTCGTCCTGGGGGTCATCTCAACCCTTCTGACGCTGCTGGCGACCATCTTCTTCGTGGCCGAACTCAGTTGACGCCCCGAAGTCGGGCCGGGGTCAATCCTCGAAGATCTCGGCGAGGTCCAGCGTGAAGCCCGGCAGCACGTCCTCGCCCGAGAGCGACTTGGGCGCGGCGAGACGTTCCACCTCGCGGCCGGGCCGGTGGATCTCCACGGCCTTCGTCTCCGGGTCGATCAGCCACGCCAGGCGAACGCCGTTGGCGACGTAGCCGGCCATCTTGGCGCGCAGCTCGTCCAGCGGGTCCGACGGCGAGCGGATCTCCGCGGCGAAGTCGGGGACGGCGCGGGAGAACTTGCGGCGCTCGCGGCGGTCCAGCGCGTCCCACGCCTCCTGGCGCATCCACGAGGCGTCCGGCGCGCGGATCGAGCCGTCGGGCAGCGTGAAGCCGGCCGACGGGCTGAACGTCTTGCCCAGCCTGGCCGCCTTGTTCCAGGTGGCGAGTTGGAATCCCAGTTCCGCCTCCCTCCCACCGCTGTCAGGCGAGGCCGGCGCCATCACGATCAAGCCTCCGTCGGCTTCCAGTTCTAGCCGCATGTCCCGGTTCGCGGCGCACAGCCTCTCGAAGCCGTCGGCGTCGACGATCAGCCGGACGTCGGGGGGGATGAGCAAGGACGGTGATGAGCCTCCGATGGCCCCCGCCCGCTCCCGTTCGATCGTGGCCGAAGACATCTCCACCTCCCTTCCCGCGACCGGTTCATCCTTCAAATATATCGGCGAGGTCCAGCGTGAAGCCCGGCAGCACGTCCTCGCCCGAGAGCGTCTTGGGCGCGGTCAGCCGCTCCGGGTCGCGGCCGGGGCGGTACACTTCCACCGCCTTCGTCTCCGGGTCGATCAGCCACGCCAGGCGCACGCCGTTGGCGATGTAGCCGGCCATCTTGGCTCGGAGATCGTCCAGCGAGTCCGACGGCGAGCGGATCTCGGCGGCGAAGTCGGGGACGGCGCGGGAGAACTTGCGGCGTTCGCGGCGGTCCAGCGCGTCCCACGCCTCCTGGCGCATCCACGAGGCGTCCGGCGCGCGGATCGACCCGTCGGGCAGCGTGAAGCCGGCCGTCGCCCCGAACACCTTGCCCGACTTTGAGATCCTGTTCCACGCTTCCAGTTGGAATGCCAACTGGAGCTCCCTTCCGCTCCCGTCGGGCGAGGCCGGCGCCATCACGATCAAGCCTCCGTCGGCCTCAAGTTCCAGTTGCATGTCCCGGTTCGCGGCGCACAGCTTCTCGAAGCCGTCGGCGTCCGTGATCAGCCGGACGTCGGGGGGGATGGCGAGGGACACGGCCGCGTCGCGATCGGGGGCGGTTCGGGGGCGTCCGGTCGTGACTGTCGCCATCGGAGGGCCCTCCCGTGTCGGCGTTGGCGCTGGGGTCTCGCCTTCCATTGGGGCCTCGACCGCCCGCGGCCGTCAAGCCGGGGACGCCCCCGTCAGTGCCCGCCCGTCGCCATGAGGGGCGGGAACTCCTTGGTCATCTCCTCAAGGATCGTGGGATGGTCGCTGTCGCCCCGGAAGGTGCCGTGGCATTCGACGACATGGCGGCGGTACGCCTCGTGGTGGGTCTTCAGCAGTTCGTGCAGGGCGCCGAGCCGGTAGTGAGGGATGGTCGGGAAGAGATGGTGGGGGATGTGCATGTCCTGGCCGTAGATGAACACGGCCCAACGCGTGAAGGGGTCGACGAAGAAGACCCGCGAGTTCGTCAGCCGGCCGGAGTCGGCGTTGGAATGCTGGTATACGTCGCGAAGCAGCATGAAGAACGGGAACGTCGAGACCAGCGGCAGGAACCACAGGAGCGCCGCGTACAGCGCGGAGCGGCCCTCGGTGCCCCATCGCGACATCGCCAGGGCCGCCAGGACGATCGTGAAGAACCACAGCCGCGCCGAGCCCGCGAACCGCTCGGAATACGCCTGGCGGAACGGCGACCGGAACACGAACCGATCCGGCAGCGCGTAGGCCCCCGCCGTCCCCAGCAGGCCCCCCGCCAGCGCCACGGGGACGATCCACTCGACCCGGCCGGTCGAGGTCAGGGCGAAGAATACGGCGTTGATCGCCACGACGTAGGCGACGCCCAGGCAGGTGGAGAGGCGGGGGACGTAGATGTCGAACCGCCCCCCCCGCGCCGTGCCGTGGTAGATGCTCCGCCCCTTGCCGAAGGTGTTCACCGTCATGTAAGCGAACTGATATTCGACGAACCGCAGCGGCGCGGAGACCATGCAGAAGTAGACCAGGGCGATGAACCGTTCGCGGGTCATCGGGAACTCGAAGGCGCGCTTGCCCCGGCCGAGGTTCAGCAGGTCGGGGTCCTTCTCCGGGTCGTTGGTGTGCTGGTGGTGCGCCATGTGGAAGACGCGGTAGAAGTGCACCGACGTGAGGATCGGGAACATGCAGAAGACGTCGGCCACCAGGTCGTTCGCCGTCCGGTTGCGCAGGAAGGAGTAGTGCGACGACTCGTGCCCCAGCCCCGCCAGCCGGTGCTGCAAGGCCCCGACCAGGATGATCGCCAGGCCGAAGACGGGGACGTTCCACCACCAGGACAGTCCCCAGCCCCCCCTCCACTCGGCGAACGCGACCGCCCCGCCGATCGCCAGGATCAGGCAGGCGTACTCGCGCGCCAGGTAGAGGAGGTTGGTGACGTTGTCCGGCCGCCTCAAGTCCATGATCCGCCGCTGTAGGTCGACGTCGCCGAACGTCGGACGCGCGGGATCGATAACACTCATCCTGACTCCCCTCCAGGCCGTCGGGCCAAGCCCCCGCGCCGAACCCCGCCCGCACACCGGGACGTCCCTCACTTGGATCGGGATCCCGGACCGCCCATTCCACTTATTTTACCTGTTTCCCCAAAATTCCTGAAAGGTGAATCGTCGGCGCGCGTTGAAGCGCGGGGACGTGGATCATGCGAGGAAGTCCCGTGCCGGGCGGATTCTCTCGTCCAGCCTGGGGGCGCTTCACGTCCCTTCCCCCATGGTGGGCCGGGTGAATTCGCCGGTCCGATCGACGCGCCGGCCGCTTCATCCGGAGGGGCGATCGTGCGAGAATCGGGGCCCCGGGCCGGGCTCGCCGTGGGCCTGGCCCGGGGATCCATCCCCGGGAGGTTCCGACATGGCCCCGCGTCCCGCCATCCGCTCCCTTGTCGCGTCGTCGCTGGCGATCCTCCTCGGCTGCCCCGCGGCGGCGGCGCCTCCAGACAGCCAGGTCGCCAAGGCCGTCGTTCGCGCGGTCGAAGGGGCCCCGAACCGGCTCGGGGAAGGGCCGTGGGTGCCGTTCGGCGACGGGTTCGCGGCCGATGGGGACGTCCTGGTCTGCGACAACGGCGCGTCGGCCGACGCCCGGCGCGGGGCGACCCGACGCGTCGTGCTGAATCAGGAGCGGCCGACGCCGATCGTCGCGACGTCGTGGAGCAAGGCGGAGGGGATCTCAGGGAGCGCCGACGCCGATTACGCCCTTTACCTCGATCTGGTCTATGACGACGGCACGCCCGTCTGGGGCCAGTCCGCCCCCTTCCGCGTGGGCACGCACGACTGGCAAGAGGCCCGCGTGACGTTCATCCCGGAGCGTCCGATCAAGGAGCTGTCATTCAACCTGCTGATGCGGAACCACGCCGGCAAGGCGATGTTCAAGGACGCCAGGCTGGAAGAGGTGGGCGCCGGCACCGGCGCGGTCTTCGACGGCGTGCCGGTCGTGGCGCGTGGGCCGGCCGTCGAAGGCTTCCAGATCCGCGACGTCGCCGCCGACGGCGATTTCGTCCACATCCAGCGGGAGGCGCTCGGGATCGAGTTGGACCGGAAGCCGTCGGCCGACGGCGTGTTCGACGTGACGATCCGCGACACGACCGGCGGCGACCGCGCCGTCACGCTCCTGTACGCGATGCCGATCCCGGCCGAGGGGGTGCGATGGCTCGACGACCCGAGGCGCTCGGAGGAGGTGGAGTCGGGGCGTGAGTACGTGAAGGCGTCGACCCATCACTTCCGCGTCGGGGCGAGCGGTCGGCTGTCCTCCTACCCGTTCGGGGCGGTCGTGGAGGGCTCTCGTGGCCGGGCGATCGGCCTGGACATGAGCCGGCCGGCCTTCTTCCGCGTGGGCTGCAACGGGGGATCGCGCGAGCTGTTCATCGCGTTCGACGTCGGCCTGACCCCGGAGAAGCCCGAGGCCCGGCTGACGTTCCGCGCGTTCGATTTCGACCCGGCCTGGGGCTTCCGCTCGGCGCTCGACGCCTACTATCGCCTGTTCCCGGAGGCGTTCGAGAGGCGGGTGTCGGAGCAAGGGTTGTGGATGCCCTTCACCAAGATCAGCTCGGTCGAGGGCTGGCGGGATTTCGGCTTCCGGTTCAAGGAAGGCAATGACGAGGTCGCCTGGGACGACGCCAATGGCATCCTGACGTTCCGCTACACCGAGCCGATGACCTGGTGGATGCCCATGCCGGCCGACATGCCGCGCACGATCGAGGCCGCCTCGGCCGAGGCGAGGCGGCAGGCCGGGGCGCCCAACGCCAGGGCCGCGGCGAAGGCGTGGGAGTCCAGCGTGTTCCACGACCGCGACGGCCAGCCCGTCGCCCTGTTCCGCGACGAGCCGTGGAACCGGGGCGCAGTCTGGAGCATGAACTCCACCCCCGGCCTCGCGCCCGACGACGACTTCTCGGCCAAGTGGAATCCCCGGCTCCAGGAGAGGCTCTACGGCGAGGGGCGTCGCGGCGGCGATCTGGACGGGGAGTACATCGACTCCAGCGAGGGCTACGTCACCGACGAGATGGACTTCCGCCGCGACCACTTCGCGAAATCCGAGGCCCCGCTCTGCTTCTCGCGGGAGGACCGCCGCCCCTGCGTCTTCCGGGGGACGATCGCCTTCGAATACGTCCGGGGCATCGAGCGCGACGTCCACGCGGCCGGCAAGCTGATGATGGCCAACGCCACGCCCGACCGCCTCTGCTGGCTCGCCCCCCTGCTCGACGTGCTGGGGACCGAGTCCAACTGGAACAGCGGCGGGCGCTGGCGGCCGATGTCCGACGCCGACCTGCTGCTCCGCCGCGCCCTCTGCAAGGGGAAGCCGTTCTGCTTCCTGATGAACACCGACTTCGACCAGCTCGGGCCGGACAAGGTCGAACTCTACATGCGGCGGGCCGTCGCGTACGGGATGTTCCCCAGCTTCTTCAGCCACAACGCCTCGGACGGGGCCTACTTCACCCGCCCGGAGCTGTACAACCGCGACCGGCCGCTGTTCAAGAAGTACGTCCCGCTGGCGAAGCTCGTCGCCGAGGCCGGATGGGAGCCGATCACGAAGGCCCGGTCGAGCGACGACCGCGTCTACGTCGAACGTTTCGGCGACCGCTACCTCACGGTCTTCAACGACTCGCGGGAGGAGCGGCGGGCGACGATCACCCTCGACGTCCCGAACGCCGGCGATGGCCGGGAACTCGTGCAAGGCCGGGCGACCGCCTGGAGCGACGGCCGCCTCGACCTGACGTTGGAGCCCGAAGGGCTCGCGGTGCTGGAATTGCCGTGAGGCCTCAGCGGGCGTTCATCGTCCAGTAGGGGCCGGGGCCGAAGGCGATGCCGAAGGTGGTGGCCGAGGGGGAGAGCATGTTCTCGCGGTGGCCGGGGGAATTCATCCAGCCGGCGGCGGCGGAGTTGGCGTCGCTGTAGTTGTACGCGCAGTTCTGGGTGCCGGTCGGATTGACGTGGTGGCCCAGGCCGCGGCGGCACTGCTCGGCGTTGTTCTGCTGGGCCCAGGAAGACAGCGACGGGTCGTAGGCCAGCGGGTGCAGGCCGGCGGCGGCCCGGATCCGGTTCAGGATGTTCGTGAAGCCGTAAGGGTCCCCGCCGGCGTGGTATTCGTGCGCCGGGGCGGCCTCCGGGGCCTCCTGGTAGACGACCACCTGCTGGGCGACGGCCTCGGCGGGCTGGGCGACGGCCTCGGCGGCCTGGGCGACCGGCTCGGCCTCGACTTCGGCCCACTGGACCTGGGCGTAGGTGTACTCGTAGGCCGGCTCGGCCGCGATCGCGACCGTCGCGGGCTGGGCGTGGACGTGATGATGATGGTGCTGGTGGGCGGCGGGCTGCTGTTCGCGGCGGAAGAAGCGCGAGATCGGGCCCGAGGCGGCCTCCTGGGCGGCGACGGTGGAGGCGGAGGCGGAAAAGAGGAGCATCAGGATCCAGGGGGAGCGGAGCCTCGACATGGATATCCTGCCTTTCTCGGATGAAGACTCTATGGGCGTACCGCGATCGCCCCGGCCGATCCGCCCCCTTCGGGAGGAGGGGGTCGGAGGCCGGTCCCGGCGGGCCGGGGCGTTCGGGATGCGGACGGAGGAGGAGCCGAAGCGGAGCTATGTAGCGAGACTGTCGGCCGGGCCGCGAGGTCGTTGGACGACGGCGGCCCTCGTGGGAGACGGCACCTCAAAAAGCAACCAGCGCGCCAATGCCGAGATGGAACCCAAAATTCCAAAACGACTTACGGTCGAACCAATCGTAGCGGTCGCGCCGCCGCGCCGGGCGGCCATCAGGCCGGCGAGGGGCTCGCGGGCGAAGCGAAATTACAATTCAAGTCAAAATCCGCCCGCCGGCGACGAACAACCCTTTTAGGGGGATCGCCCGGCCGCCCGGAGGCGGGGCCGGACGGCGACCCGCCCGATGCGACGACCGGCCGCCGCGATCAATAATCACGCCGGGGCGTCGAATCACTTGTGTCGGGCGGATCGATCCGAGCGAGGTCGGACGCCCCAGGCCCCCGGCCCATAGGAGACTCAGCATGGCCTGCTCGTTGATCAAGAAGTCGGTGATTGGCGCGGCCCTCGGCGCCGGGACGCTGTTCCTGGTGTTCGGCTCGCACGCCCCCAGCTACGTGAAGACGGCCTTCAAGAAGGTCCGCCACGACGCACGCGACATGGTCCCCCTGCCGTTCGACATCGAGCGAGCCCGGCAGGAGATCGCCGACCTGGAGCCGGCGATCACCGACAACATGGAGCGGCTCGCCCGCGCCGAGGTCGACGTCGAGCACCTCGACCGGGAGATCGCCGCGATCCGCAAGAACATGGAAGGCGAGAAGACGGCTATGCTGACGCTCCGGGAGAGCCTCAAGTCGGGCGAGTACCGCCTGGCCGGGCATGGCCGCGTGGCGTACACCGAGGACGAGGTCAAGAACGACCTGGCCCGCCGCTACGACTCCTACGGCAACGTGAAGAAGATCCTGGAGGCCAAGGAGTCCACCTACAAGGCCAAGCAGAGCGAGGTCGTCGCGTTCCGCAAGCAGCTCACGACGATGATGGCCCAGAAGAAGACGCTGACGGCCAAGCTCGACGAGATCGAGGCCCGGCTGCGCCAGATCGAGGCGACCGAGGCCACCAAGGACGTGCAGCTCGACGGCAGCGCCCTGGCCCACGCCAAGGAGACCGTCACCGGGCTGGAGAAGCGCCTGGAGGTCCTGGCCCGCAAGGCCGAGATGGAAGGCCGCTACGCCGAGGTCGGGGTGCCGGTGGAGATCGCCCCGGGCCGCGACGTGATCCAGGAGATCGACGCCGAGTTCGCCCCGGCGGAGCCGACGGTCGAGAAGACCTCGGGCAAGAGCCTCTGATCGGGACGGACGGCGGGCCGACGGACGGGAGCCACGAGGCCGGACGGACGCCCACGCGGCCCCGTCCGGCCTCGCCCCGGCCGGCCCGACCCGTCCCGGCGCCGC
>NZ_JBBCIR010000045.1:0-170358 GCF_037189885.1 Paludisphaera sp. | reverse complement strand
CCCCCCCCCCCCCCCCCCCCCCCCCCCCCCCCGGGGGGGGTCGCTTACTGGTGGGCGAGGTAGGCCTCGACCATCAGGACGGTCGGGCCGGCGCGGCGGATGATGTTCAGCCGGGTGGAGGCGCTGGCGACCTCTTCCAGCTGCTCGGTGACGAACCACTGGAGGAAGTTCTGGGCGATGTGGTTCCGCTCGGACTGGGCGAGATCGACGAGGTCGTTGATCTGCTTCGTCGTCGTGATCTCCGAGTCGTAGGCGAGCTGGGCGGCCTCGACGGGGGTGGCGAAGTCGTTGCGGGGCTCCGGGACGGCCGGGAACCGCGGCGACGCGCCGGCGTCGAGCAGGAACTTCACGAACTTCATCGCGTGATCGCGCTCCTCGACGGCCTGCTCCGTGTAGATCTTGGCCAGGCCGAAGAGGTCCTCCTTCTCGAAGTAGGCGGCGATCGCCATGTACTGGTGCGAGTTGCTCAGTTCGTGGCCGATCTGGGCGTTGAACGCGGCCTCGATCTTCTGGCTGATCAGCATGGGGACGGCCCCTCCATCGGGCGTCGTCGGGTCGAATAAGATGTGACGGGCGGCGCGAGACGCGCGAAGGGTCCTTGCGACCGCCGGTCGGCGGCCGGACGTCTCGGCACGGACAACGCATTTTATCCGAACGACCGGATCCCGGCGAGGCCGGTCAGGAATTGGCGTAGATCCGCCCGGCCCGCGTGCCGGTGGCCCACTTGGGGCGGCGGCGGAACCAGAACAGTTCCATCGCGTGGGCGTGGTAGGTCAGGCCCACCATCCGCATCACCACCATCCCGAAATAGAGCGTCATCACCCAGAAGCCCCAGAGGGCCACGGCCTCGATCCACATCCGCGGGACGTGGAAGAGCAGGCCGTAGACGCCCAGCGCGACGGCCGTCGCGGCGACGCCACCGACGACCGTCGGCAGCAGATAAGACCGGCCGACCCGGCGCATGGCGCCGACCACCGTCACCGGGTTCGCCGCCAGGATCGTGTCGTGCATCAGGGCCGCCGCCAGGGCCATCTGGCCGAACCCGACCCCCAGGAGGGCCAGGGCGCCCAGGACGAGCCCCGTCGGCCAGTCGACCGCGCCAAGGTTGTCCCAGTACGCCAGAGCCGGCGGGACGGCGACCCCCGCGCCCATCAGGAGCGCCCAGATCCAGCGGCCGATCCCCTCCGCGACGTCGTCCGGGGCCCACTCGGGCCAGCGCGGGTGGTCGTTCTCCCCCATCGCGCTGGCCACCAGGATGTGGCCCAGGAACAGCAGGACGTAGCCGGCGACCGCCGCGAAGCTCACCAGCATCGGGACGAAGATGGGGACCACCACCAGGCCGAGCGCCCACTCGCTCTTGGTCAGCGGCTGGAGCACGGCGATGAGGTCGTAGACCGGCAGCGACAGCACCCAGAGCATCGGCGGGAACAGGACCAGGAGACCCAGCCCCGGCCCGTCGGTGAGCGGGTACGTCAGGCACTCCACCAGCCCCGGGGGGGTGCGGGGATGACGCCAGCGCTCCAGCGAATAGGCGTCGTCCAGGCTCGACCGACGGACGACCCGGAGTGAGTCGGAAGCGTCGGCGTCATACCAGCGTTTCTGTCGCGACATGCGGCTCGGCTCCGCTGGGACCGCGCGTGCGGGTCGCCCCCGGTTCATCCCGGCCGGGGGCGCGACGCCGACATTTTACGCGACTGGCGCGCCGAAGCCAGCATCCCCGACGACTTTCGGGGAGCGGACGGGGGTCGGCCGGCGCGGTCAGCCCTTCTCGCGGGGGGCCTTCCGGTCGGTCATCTGGTCGAGGATCTCGCGGACCTGGGAGGCCTGCGAGGGGTCGAGCGGGTGCGACTTGAGCAGGTGCAGGACCAGGAGGCCCGGCTCCCCCTCGTACAGCTTGTCGACCAGGCTGTCGACCCGCTTCTGGCGGACCTCCTGCGAGCTGATCGTCGGCCTGTAGACGAACGCCAGCTCGCGGCGGTCGCTCTCGACCAGGCCCTTGGTCTCCAGGCGGTCGAGCAGGGTGGCGACGGTGGCGTAGGACCACTCGCGGCCGGCGGCCTTCAGGGTCTCCAGGGCCTCGCGGACCGTGGCCTGGCCTCGCTGCCAGAGGACCTTCAGGACGTCGAGCTCGGAGTCGGGGATGGTGGGGGGGCGTTTGGCCATCGCGGGTCGTCTCGGTTCCGGGGCGGTCGACGTCGAGCCCGGCCCGGCCGCGCGGGAGGGACGGCCCGACGGTCGAGGCGTCGGGACCGGGCTGACCATGCTCGACCGCGAACGTTAACGGGCCCATCCTAAGACAACTGTCTCAGCAGGTCAAGGGCGTCGAAAAAACCGGCGCGCGGAGTGCTAACACTCGGGGCCGGTCCGTCGTACTAGACTATGAGGCGGGCGGCGCGGTCCCCTTGGTGGGGAGGCCGCCCGGTCGGAATCGACGGGTCCGGATCCGGGCGGGCCGCCCGACGCGGACGCCGAGCAGGAGAACAGCAAGATGAAGCGTTACATGGGTTTGGCCTCTTCGTTCGGGCTGGCGGCGGCGATCGCCCTGGTCGGGTGCAGCGGCGAGCAGGCCGAGCGCGCCGTGGACGCGACCGGCCGGGGGATCTCGACCACCGGCGAGGCCATCGGCGGCGCCGGCGACAAGCTGGAGGCATCCTCCGAGGGGAGCAAGCTTGAGAAGGCCGGCGACGCGGTCGCCCACGGCCTCCAGTCGACCGGCGAGGCCGTCGACAAGCTGGGCGAGAAGGTCAGCGACTCGGCCGAGAAGGTCGGCGACAAGGTCGACGCGGCCGGT
The DNA here is from genome assembly GCF_037189885.1 of Paludisphaera sp. Lineage (NCBI taxonomy): Bacteria > Pseudomonadati > Planctomycetota > Planctomycetia > Isosphaerales > Isosphaeraceae > Paludisphaera > Paludisphaera sp. Next base: position 167,567 of record NZ_JBBCIR010000045.1, on the reverse strand, counting down.
GCCAAGATCAAGGACGCCGCCGACGCCACCGTCGAGAAGGTCAAGGACGTCAAGGACGCCACCGTCGACAAGCTCAAGGAGCTGACCGGGAAGGCCGACGACGCGGCCCAGGACGCCGGCGCCAAGGTCGACCAGGCCGCCCAGGACGCCGCCGACAAGGCCGACGCCGCCGTGAAGGAGGGCGCCGAGGAGGTCAAGGAGGGCGCCGAGGCCGTCGAGAAGAAGGCCGACGAGGTCGTCAATCCCTGACCCCGGGCGACGGGGCGCGGCCTCGCGCCCCGATTTCGCTTGAACTCCGAACGGGCTCGGACATACTGATGGTCCGGGCCCGCGTCGGGCCGACACGTCTCGGGGGCGGGGGTCGTCGGCCATGCATCGCGTCCGGACGAAGCCCACGCCCGTCTTGACGTGCCCCGACTGCTCGGGCGAACTCCGGCCCGACCCCCGCCGCCCCGACGGCTCCCGCTACCTCTGCGTCGGATGCCGCGGCGCCTTCCGCGTCGAGCGGGTGGAACCTCCCCCCCCCCCCGACATCGAGCCCGCCGGCGAAGCCCCGGCGACGCCCGGGTTCGCCCCCGCGGGGTCGGTGAAGCTCTACTGGCGCGCCGTGATCCTGGGGATCCTGGAGGCGGCCTACTGGTCGATGACGGTCGCCATGACCGTCGCCATCCTCGCCGCCGGCGGCGGGTTCTGGATCCTGGCCGCGTGGGTCCGCGACGAGATCCGATCCTGGGGCGACGTCGTCGAATACCTCGGCGGCGCGTGGTTCCGCGTCGAGTCCAACAACCCCGACGCCGACCTCGGGCCGGTCCTCTCGCGGGTGGACGCCCCGCTGCTCTTCGACGCCGTCGACGTCGTCTCGCGCCGGCTGGGGGTCGCGCCGCCGGGGCAGGTGCGGCTCTCCTACCTCCCCTGCTGCGGCGTGGTCGCCTGGGGCCGCTCGCGGGCGCTGCTGGTCGGCCTGCCGCTGCTCCGCATCCTGACCCGGGCCGAGATGCGGGCGGTCCTCGCCCACGAGCTGGCCCACCTCGCCCGCGGCGACGCCACCCGCGCCGCCCGCCGGGCCCGGTTCGTCGAGGGGCTCGAACGGGCCGTCGAGCGCCGGGGGGGCCGGCTCCGGGGGCCCCTGGGCGCCTGGGCCCGATACTGCCTGCGGGAGGCCTCCTGGCTGATCCGGCCGGTCGCCTGGGGCCTGGAAGCCCGCGCCGACCGCTCCGCGGCGCTGGTCGCCGGCGGCGGCGCGGCGTGCTCGGCGCTGGTGAAGACCGCCATGGTCCAGCCCCTGTTCCGGGAGGTCCTGGCGTTCTACGACCCCGAAACGGTCGACGACAACCTCTACGCCTTCTTCCGGGCCTTCTGGTTCCGGCTCCCCGAGGAGATCCGGTCGGCGATGCGGCTGAAGGTCCTGGCCGGCGGCGGCCCCACCGACCCCGCCCACCCCCCGCTGGCCGACCGCCTCGCCCTGCTCCAGTCCTACCCCGATCACGTCCGGGGCCCCGGCGACGACCAGCCGGCCAACGCGTTCCTCGGCGACATGGAGATTTTCGAGCAGATGCTCCACCACCGCCTGTTCCCGGCCTGCTCGGCCGTCGAGCCCTCGGTGTTCCACCGCAGCCCCCGCTGAACACGCCATCGCGGGCGTCCTCCGGGCATTGCAATGGAGATCAACGTCCATTGCGCAACACCCGGGAAATCCCGCTTACGGGAGACCCCGGCCGTCAGGCCATGTCGCGGTCGCCCAGGGCGTCCTTGATGTAAAGCTCCTCCACCAGCGTCTGGACGGCGACGGCCAGCGGGGCGGCGACGATCAGCCCGATGGGGCCGAAGAGGACGCCGGCCAGGGCGATCGCGGAGAGGACGACCACCGGCGGCAGCGACGAGGTCCGGTGCTGGACCAGCGGGGTGATGATGTTCCCCTCCACCATCTGGGCCACGGTGTAGGCCGCCACCGTCCCGGCGACCACGGCGGGGCCCATCGTGAGGGCCACGAGGAGCCCCGGGATCGCGCCGATGATGGGCCCGAGGTACGGGATCACGTTCGTCGCGCCGACCACCAGGGCGAGCACGAAATACTGCGGGACGCCCGCCAGTTTCAGGCCGATCCCGGCGAGGATCCCGACGGCGAAGATGCCGACGAGCTGCCCGAGCATCCACCCCTTCAGCCGCTCGCCGACGGTCCCCAGGACCTCGCGAGCCCGGGGCCGGCCCCGGGGGGGGACCAGGCGGACCAGGCCGTCGACGTACATCCCCGGCGTGGCCGCCAGGTACAGCGTGAGGAAGACCACGACGACCACGTCGCCGATCACGCCGAAGGTCGTCGTGAAGAACGACGCCACGGGCGCCGCGGCGGCCCCGGGCCGGTCGGTCACGGCCTCGCGCGCCGCGGGGAGCCATCGCAGGACCTGCCGGCCCCAGGTCCGCCCCCCCAGATACTCGCGGACCCGCTCGACCGACTTGGGGACCTCCTCGGCCAGCTTCCCGAGCTGCTCGTCGGCCACCGCCCCCACGAAGTACACGGAGCCGGCCGCCGCGAGGGTGAGGGCGACCAGCATGACGCCGTAGCCCCAGTTCGGCCCGATGCCGGTCCACCGCCCCAGGGCGTCGGCCACCGTCCGCAGCAGGATCGCCAGCAGGATCGCGGCGAACCCGAGGAGCAGCACCGACGACGCCGCCGCGACGACGTAACCCAGGGCCGCGACCGCGACGGCCACCCCGGCGACGATCCAGACGCGCCTGGTGAACTCGACGCGAGGGAGGGGGGCGGGCGCGAGCGGGGGCGTCGGCGGGGGGGATGCGTCGTTCATGCGACTCGGGCTCGTCGAGGGTGGAGGGACCGCCGGCGATCGCCGCCGATCGGTGGTCGTCCCGACCCCTAGCAAACCCCGCGCCGGCCGCCGTCAAGACGCCGCGGCGGGCGGGCGGATCAGGCCCTCCAGGTAGCGGCCGAACTCGTCTTTCAGCGGGAGTTCCCGATGGACCGCGAGGCGGCGGCGGACCGCTCGCGCCGCGAGGCCGCGGAGGGGGTCGAACCCTTCCTTCTCGAATCGTTCCCAGGCGACGCCGGTGCCTCGGCGCTGCCAGGCGGGGAGGTCGTTGAAGTTGACGCCGCGTCGGAAAAGGAGGTCGTGCTTGAACGCCCTCGACCGGCCGTGGAGGATCCGCGCGGCCTCGCCGGCGGCCAGGCCTTCCTTGCGGAGCGACCAGTAGCACCAGCCGTTGAGGGCGCAGCGGCCGGCGTCGGCCTGACGCCATCGGAAATAGTCGACGACGTCCTCGTCGCGGGCCCCCACCCACGCCCGGGAGTCGAACCAGGCGACCTCGCCGCACGCCGTCGCGAACGCCGCGCTGGCCAGCCCGGCGGAGAGGCTCACGGCCTTCTCGACCTCGCGATCGAACATGTCCCAGTCGCGGGGCAGGAGGACCGAGACCTCGTCGCTCTCGGTGTAGGCGAAGACGCCCTGGAACCGCTCCAGGAGGGCCGTCGCCACGGCGACCATGTGGGCGTGGAACGTGGGGTCGAACGGCTTCCCGAAACGACGTTCGGTGAGCCGGCTGAATCCGTGGCCGTCGACGCGAAGGATGACCCAGGCGGCCGGCGGCAGCCGCTGGCCGTGGTAGCACTCGCCGGCCCGCATCCTCGCCTCGAAGCCCGACGAACCCTTCCGCGCCTTCATCGCGTCCCCTCCCCCGTCCACCCGACCCGCTCCAGGCGGTCGAACCCCTCGGCGAGCGTCGGCCGCCGCATCCGGGCGCTCGTGATCCAGACGGCCTTCTCCGGCACGCGGGCGCGGCCCTCGCGGGCGGCGTTGCGGCGGAGGCACTCGCCGATGGGCGTCCGGACGTCCACGCAGGCGACCGAGGCCCCCAGCGACCGCGCCAGGGCGAGGATCGCCGCGCGGTCCTCGACGGTCGCGTTGGTGTTGTCCACCACGACGGACTTCCCCTCGCGGAGGGCTTCCTCGATGAGTTGCATCTGCCGGCGCTGGGGCCGCCGGTTGTTCCGGAAGAGGTCCTTGCTCACCAGGACGTGCGTCGCCGCGTACCGCTCCCGACACAGCGTGCTATTTCCCGACCCCTGGAGCCCGACGAGGATCACGACTTCCACGGCCCCCCTCCTCGCCCCGCGAACCGGATACGCGCCGGGCCCGCGGGGTTCGGACCGAGGTCGCGGAAAGCGCCGGGGACGGACTCGACGCCCCGCGAGTTGGCTTCGTTCGCGCGCCGCCGTCCCCGCGGCCTTACGCTTAAGACTCTCAAAACACATGCCTTGCGTTCGAACCGACTTGGCTTCGTTCGTCGTTTTCGAAGTGATTTCTCCGCGGTGCCCCGGGGCGTGGCCTTCAACGGGCCTTTCATCCCGCGGGCCTCCCGTCCGCCGCGCCGACTCCACGAGGCCGACGGCCCCGGCCCCGGGCGATCATCCCGACCCTTGTGCTGACTGCTTCCGAGTTGTCAAGGAGCGCCGACATCGAACACGCGCATGATCCGCGGCGGGGTCGTCGGGATTTCAGGAATCTCGATTTTCTCTCGGGACGCCCGTCGCCCGACCGCCGGCGACGGAAGGGCCCGCTTGAAATCCGACTGGACCGGCGGCGGCGATGGGCATAAGATCCCGCGCGGCCCCGACTCGGCCCGAGCGCCCGGGACCGCCATAAGGATCGAGCGACGCACGGAAACCGCGACTATGGATGGGGTGCCAAATGCGTCTTTGCCTGGTCGAAGATCCCGGCGCGGTCGGGCTTGAGCCCCTGACGCTCACCCGGCCGGTTTACGACTTGCGGCTCGGCGGATCGACCCTGGGCGAGAAGATCGCCCGGGCGTTCGGCGTCGGCCCCGGCCCCCGGCGTCGCGGGGCCCTGATCCGGGGGCACCTGGCCGAGGTCCAGCGGCGTCGCGACCCCCGCGTCGTGGTCAATGACCGCGACTGGCTGGCCCGGGGGCCGCTGGTGGTCGCGCGTGGCCGATGGGCGCCCCCCGAGGGGTTCGATCCCCCGGCCGCCGGCCCCTGGGTCGGCCTCTGCGACGGCCGCCCCGCCTGCGCGTGGGTCGGGCCCGACGACGTGCTCGGCCTGGAGTGCAACGGCGTCGACGACTGGTTCGACGCCCTGCTCGCCCGCTACTCCGGCGACGAGGTCGGCGGCGAGTGGATCGACCGCCCGTGGGATCTCGTCGCCGCCAACGGCCGCCACGTCGAGCGCGACTTCGCCCGCGACGGCATGCCCGGCGTCACCAATCGCCACCTCGCCACCCTGGCCCTGGTCGGCCCCTCGGATCGCGTCCGCATCCACGAGACGGCCCGCGTCGACCCCTACGTCGTCTTCGACGTCACGAACGGCCCGATCACCGTCGGCCCCGGCGCCTGGATCCAGCCGTTCACCCGCGTCGAGGGCCCCTCCGTCATCGGCGCGGAGAGCCAGCTGTTCCGGGCCAACATCCGGGGGGCGGTGACGATCGGCCCGAACTGCCGGATCGGCGGCGAGGTGGAGGCGTCCATCGTCCACGGCTTCTCCAACAAGTACCACGAGGGCTTCCTCGGCCACGCCTACGTCGGCGAGTGGGTCAACCTCGGCGCCATCACCTCCAACAGCGACCTCCGCAACGACTACGGCGAGGTCATGGTCCCGCTCCAGGGGGACGCGATCCCCACCGGCATGGCCAAGGTCGGCTGCTACATCGGCGACCATTCCCGCAGCGGGATGGGCTCCATGCTCAACACCGGCACGTCGGTCGGCGTGATGTGCAACCTCCTTCCGGCCGGGATGCTCCTGCCGAAGCACGTGCCGTCGTTCGCCGCCGTCTTGCACGGCCAGGTCGCGCCCGGCCCGGCGATCGACGACCTGTTCGCCACCGCCCGGATCGTGACCGGCCGCCGGGGCCAGGCCTTCGACGAGGCCGACGAGCGGCTGTACCGCGGCCTCTTCGAACAGACCCGGCTCGAGCGCGAACGCGCCTTCCAGCGCCCCGGCCGCCCCCGCCGCGACGCCCGCCCGGCCCCCCAGGCCGGCCTCGGCTGACCGCGGCCCGACGCCAACCCTGACGGCGCGCGCCTTGCACCGGGGAGGCCGGCGGCCCGCCGCGCGGCGGGCGATCACGGGCCCTCGCGCGAGGCGACGGACGATGAGCGACGACCTGGCGAAATACCTGACCGACCACATGGCGGGCTCGGTCGCGGCCCTGGAGCTGCTGGAACGGCTCCGCGCCGCCAACGAAAACGGTCCGATCGCCGCGACGGCCGCCCGGCTGATCGACGAGATCCACGGCGAGCGCGAGGTCCTCGACGGCCTCGCCGAGAAGGCCGGCGCGACGATGACCCTCCCGCGCAAGGCGGCGTCGTGGGTCGCGGAGAAGGCGGTCCAGCTCAAGCTCCTGTACGACGACCCGACCGAGGGCTGCCTGCGGCTGCTGGAGTCGTTCGAGGCCCTGTCCCTGGGCGTCGAGGGGAAGCGCCTGCTGTGGCGGGCGCTCCGGGCCAACTCCGCCCATCGCCCCGAACTCGTCGGCCCCGACTACGACGGACTCATCGCCCTCGCCGAGAGCCAGCGCGAGCGCCTCGAAACCCACCGCCTCGCCGCCGCCGAAGAAGCCCTCGCCTCGCCCCCCGACGGGTCGTGACGGCCTGGCTCCGCGTGCTTTTCGCGACTCCCTCGCCCACTATCTCACTTTGAAGTCTCGTCGTGGGATCGCGGGGAGAGAGCCCCCATGTTCAAGACATCGATCGACGTGGCGGCCGAGCCGGGAGTCCTCTTCGAGTTGTCGCAGGACTATGGGCGGCGGCTGGAGTGGGATCCGTTCCTGAGGGAGGCCCGGCTGCTCGGGGGGCTTCGGGCGCGGGAGTCGGCGTCCGCGCCTGGCGCGCCGCGCGGTTCGGGCCGGGGGTGGAGACGCGTTACGACTCGTACAATCCGCCGGGCGCCCGCGCGGTCGAGATGACCCGCGGCCCGTGGTTCTTGCGGAGCTTCGCCGGGTCGTGGCGGTTCGAGCCGATCGCCCCCGGCCGCTCGCGGGTCGACTTCTCCTACAACCTCGTCGGCCGACCCCGGTTCCTGACGCCGCTGCTCCAGGCCGCCTTCGCCCGCGAATCGCGTCGACGGCTTCTTGCCTTCCGGCGGTTCGCGGAAAGTTGACGCGCTGTTCCCGGGCCTCATCCACGTCGACTCGCGGTAGTCCGAGCGTCCCCCGAACCTCGCCGGGGCCGTCGATGTCCGGCAGGGCGACGACAAGGCCGGCGCGGTCCTCGGCGCCGGGGAGCGGGGCCGACGGCGTCTCGCGACGATCGGCCTCGCGGGGGCTTGCTCGCGTCCCTAAGATGAAGGAATAGCAGGGATCGAGACGTCCGAGGGCGTGGGCGTCGCCGAAGCTCCGGGGGATCCGGGGCCGCCGTTGGGCATGAGAGAAAGAGAATCGGGGAGAAATGGGGACGCTCGCGTCGCGGTCGGAGTCGGTGACGGGGACGGGGATGGGCGCGATTCAGGAGACCCGCCGGCATGAGGCCACCGGAGCCGTCGCGACGGACGCCAGGACGCCAGACCTGCGCGCCTACGTCTACCTCGCGATCATGATCGTGCTGGGGTCGACGACCTCGCCGCTGGCGCAGGTGGCCGTGCGGCAGTTGCCCATCGGGATGGTCCCGCTGCTGCGGTTCGGGATCGCCGGGCTGTTCTTGGTGCCGTTCGTGGGGGGCTTCGCCACGGTCCGCGAGCTGATCCGGCGCGACTGGAAGCGGCTGCTGATGGTGGCCGCTTGCTGCGTGCCGATCAATCAGTTCTTCTTCCTCACCGCCGCGAAGCTGGGGACCAACGCCCACGTCGGGCTGTTCTACGCGACGGTGCCGCTGATCGTCTGGGCGCTGGCCTGGGCGATCGGCCAGGAGGCGCTCGACCTGGGGAGGCTGGGGGGCATCCTCATCAGCATCGCCGGCGTGCTGGTCATCGGCCTGGGGAACGTCCTGGGCGCCGACGCCGCGAGCACCCCGGCGGAGACCCGCGCGGTGCTCATCGCGGACCTCCTGCTGGTCTTCGCCGTCCTCTCCTGGGGCGCCTACGTCACGCTCAGCCGGCCGCTCATCATGCGACACGGGGCCCTGCCGACTCTCGCCGGGACGTTCCTCGTCGGCTGCCTGCTGCAAGTGCCGGTGTCGGCGCTGACCGTCCCGGGCTGGGGGGCGCAGATCCGCGCCGCGACGCCGAGCGCCTGGATCTGCCTGGCCGTGCTGGCGGGGGTGATGACCCCGATCAACCTGACCCTCCAGAACCTGGCGCTGCGGCGGCTGGACGCCAGCGCGGTCGCCACGTTCAGCAACGTGGCGCCGGTGCTGACGGTGGCCTGGGGCGTCTGGCTCTTCGGCGAGGCCCTGACCCCCGCCCTGGTGATCGGCGGCGCGCTGACGCTCCTGGGCGTCTTCTGGACCAGCCGCCCCGCCCCGAGGAAGGCGAAGGCGGCCCCCTGACGACGGCCGACCCGAGCCTACCGGCCCTGTTCGTACGAGCGGCCGGAGATCCGGTCGTTGACGAAGACGCCCGGCTCGAATCGCAGCGTGAAATCGGCGTCGGTCGCGTCGGGGTTGATCCGCCAGTCGCGGAACGTCAGGTCGTATCGCCAGGAGATCGGGAACGAGCGAGCCCCCTCCAGGGCGTCGTCCTTCTTCACGTTCCAGCTCTGGTAGACGCCGCGCGCCGGCAGGTGGATCCCCCGGCCGCGATCGGCCAGGTCGAACGACTCGGTCCGGGTGTACTCGAGCCAGTCGGGGGCCTCGGCGTATCGCAGCAGGGCCGACCGGCGGGCCACGGCGAAGCCCTTGTCGGGCAGGACCAGGTAGCGTTGCTTCCACTCGATGCCGTCGACCAGGTTCGGCCTCGTCTCCAGGACGAGCGCCGTCCCGCCGTCGACCGGCTCGTCGCCGACGATCTTGCCGTCGTATTCCCGGAGCCACCGGGCGACGGTCTTCCCCTGGTAATCGAGCACGAAGTTGCGGGGATCGAGCCGCATGGAGGAGTCGGTCGGCCGGGAGCTAACGAGGCCGTGCGCGAGCTTCTCGCTCCCTTCCATCTGCTTCAGGACGGCGCCGTCGTAGGCGGCCTCGATCCGGATCGGGTGGACCCGCCTGGGGGGCGACCAGTTGACCGTGGCGCCCCGCTCCGAGAACCGGAAGCGGCCCGAGCGGTCGAAGAGCAGCGAGACGCGCGCCTCCAGGTCGGCGTACTCACCCCGCGCGAGGGGCGACTCCATCTTGATCGCGATGTCGGCCTCGACGCGGAAGGCCGCGAGGGCGGCCTCGGCGTCGTCGAGCGCCCGGAGGACCTCGTCGACGGTCGCCGCCGGCGGGGCGGCTTCCGTCGCCCCACGCGCGGCCGTCAGCGCCAACAGCAGCGCGACGGCGAAGGATCGGCCATTCGGGATCATGACGGGCTCCCCCGATCATCCCGGCCCGCCGGGCCGCGGCGCGTCGGCGGACGATCGTGGGCCGAGCGTGCCGCGCCGGGGCGGGGCGCGTCAAGGGGGCGTCGGCGCGGACGGCCTCCCCCCGTCGGGGGAGGGAGGCCGTCCGTCAGTCGCCGGGCTCAGAACCCGGCGGCCTGGATCAGCTTGTTGGCGGCGGCGGGGTCGGCCTTGCACTCCAGCAGGGCGGAGAGGACCAGCGGGGCGACGATGGTGGCGTCGGACTCGATGACGAACATCGGGGTGTCCTCCGTCAGCTTGTCCCAGGTGATCTTCTCGTTCGGGGTCGCGCCGGAGTACGAGCCGTAGGAGGTGGTCGAGTCGGAGATCTGGCAGAAGTAGGCCCAGGGCTTGGCCTCCTGCTCCAGGTCGTACTTGATCGAGGGGACGACGCAGATCGGGAAGTCGCCGGCGATGCCGCCGCCGATCTGGAAGAAGCCGACGCCCGCGCCCTCGGCCAGCTCCTGGTAGCGGTCGTAGAAGTCGGTCATGTACTCGATGCCCGACTTGGCGATCGACGCCGAGCACTCGCCCAGCTTGACGTGCGAGGCGAAGATGTTGCCGAACGTCGAGTCCTCGTGCCCCGGCACGACGATCGGCAGGTTGGCCCTGGCCGCGGCGAGGAGCCAGCACTCCTCCGGGTCCCCCTCGTACTGCTCCGGGTCGACGGCCTGCACGATGTCGTAGAAGTACTCGTGCCAGAACCTGCGCGCGCCGGTCTCGTCGGCCTTCTTCCACATGGGGACGACGATCTTCTCGACGACGCGGAAGGCCTCGTCCTCGGGGATGCTGGTGTCGGTCACCCGGCGCATCCGGTCGTTGAGGATCCTGGTGTCGTCGGCCTTGGAGAAGTAGCGGTAGTCGGGGAAGTCCTTGTATTCCTTGTGGGCGACCAGGCGGAAGAGGGACTCCTCCAGGTTGGCGCCCGTCACCGACATGCCGTGGATCAGCCCGGCGCGGATGGCCGGAGCCAGGGTGATGCCCAGCTGCGCCGACGACATGGCGCCGGCGACCGCCCAGAACATCTTGCCGCCGGCCTCGACGTGCCGCCAGTAGGCGAGCGTGGCGTCGCGGGTGGCGCGGGCGTTGAAGTTCTTGTAGTTCTTGAGGATGAATTCCAGCGTCGTCATCGGTCGTTCTCGACTGGTGAGGGCGTTCCCGGACGTGCCGCGCCGGGGCGGATGACCGGCGGGGCGCGCCCCCGGTCGATGGGTCCAACTCAACACAAGGCCGGGCCGCGGACGCGTCCGCTAGTGCGGCGACACGAGCTTGAGGCCCACGATCCCCGCCACGATCAGGCCCGCGCAGGCGAGCCGGCGGATGTCGGCCGACTCGCCGAGGGCGGCCACGCCGACCACCACGGCGCCGACGGCGCCGATCCCGGTCCAGACCGCGTAGGCCGTCCCCAGGGGGAGCGACCGCATGGCGACCGCCAGCAGGTACACGCTGACGAACATGAAGGCGCCGAAGCCGACGGTGGGCCAGGGACGGGAGAACCCGTTCGAGGCCTTCAGGCAGAACGCCCAGCCGACTTCGAAAAGGCCGGCGACCAGGAGGACGAGCCAGGCCATAGCATCCTCTCCGATGCGAGAGAGCTACGGGGTCGTCCCCGTCTGCTTGGTCCGCGCGCGAGACATCCCCGCGACGGCGCGGGGTCGTCCCCGCGACCGATGATTATCGGGATAATCGCTCGATCCTGTCAAGATTCGCCTCGCCGGCCGACTGGCGTTGGGCTTGCCCGAATCTCTCCGCCGCCCACTTGTGTCGGCGCGGCGCGACTGCGTAGTATGCACGCCGGCCCGACGGTATTACGAATTCCGACAAAGTAACACCCGACGGTTCTTGACCGGTCGCGCCACATTTCACCCCGGGAAACACGACCATGCCGAGGCGAAGGGGCGGTTTCACGCTGATCGAGCTATTGGTGGTGATCGCGATCATCGCGGTCCTCATCGCGCTGCTGCTCCCCGCGGTCCAGGCGGCGCGGGAGGCGGCGCGGCGGTCGCAGTGCACGAACAACCTGAAGCAGGTGATGCTCGCGGTGATGAACTATGAGTCGGCGCACGGATGCTTCCCGACGGGGAAGGCCTCCTGGCCGAACTCCCTCGATCCGACCATCCCCAACGACCACATGGGATGGAGCGCCGGCGCGTTCGTCCAGCCGTTCATGGAAGGTTCGCCCGTGTTCAACGCGCTGAACTTCAACCTCGGCATCCTCGGCGGGCCGTCGCAGGGGTACACGTACTGGCCCGAGAACATGACCTGCTACACGACGAGCATCGGCTCGCTGCTGTGCCCCAGCGACGGCGCGCCGGAAGCGGTCCCGGGGCCCGGCTCGCGGCCGTTCAAGGCGACCAACTACCTGGCGATCAGCGGCGCGGGCGAGACGGTGGGCGGCGTCCGGGGGAACGGCGTGGGGGCGACGGGGGTCTTCTTCATCAACTCGTTCACCCGCCTGTCGGCCATCGTCGACGGGACGTCGAACACCGTGGGCTTCTCCGAGGGCCTCCGCGGGCCGGGCAGCGCGGGCGCTTACGAGGTGGCCGCCGGCACGTCCGACGACTACAAGCGGTTCCTGAACAACGCCGGCATGGGGTCGGGCTCCGGCGGCGACTGCAACGCCCCGATCGCTCAGAGCGCGATCAAGTTGGGGGCCTGGTTCGCCGGGAACTTCGAGGACGGGACGATGGGCAACGCCGCCCTGGCGCCCAACCCCAGGGTGATGGACTGCACGTTCCACAGCCCGGCCGCGGCGTGGAAGTCCGCCCGGAGCAACCACGCCGGCGGCGTGAACGTGGCGTTCGCCGACGGGCACGTCGGGTTCGTCAAGGACTCCATCGCCCTGATGACCTGGCACGCCCTCGCCACCCGCGCGGGCGGCGAGGTGATCTCGGCCGACGCCCAGTGAACGCGAGGAGCCGCGACATGGCCGGACGACGCGGTCGATTCGCCCCGCTTCGCGCCCTGGCGATCGCCCCGGCGCTCCTCCTGATCGGCTGCGGCGGCCCGTCGGCGGCGACGCCCGGCGGGCCGAACGTCGCCGCGCTGCCGAACCTGATCCGGGAGCTTAAGCTGAAGGACTCCAGGGCCCGGATCAACGCGGCCAGGGCGATCGGCGGCATGGGGCCCGAGGCGCGCGAGGCGGTCCCCGACCTGATCGCCGCGCTGAAGGATCGGGACCCGGGCGCGCGAGCCTCGGCCGCCTACGCGCTGGGGCGGATCGGCCCGGACGCCAGGGCCGCCCTCCCCCAGCTGGAAAGCCTGTCGAAGCAGGCCGCGACGAGGGAGGTGGCGACGGAGGCGATCCGGCGAATCGGCGGCTGAGGACGCGAGACGACTGGCGTTGCCCGGCGCGTGGAAATCGGGTGTGATGCGGGTGGACTCCGCCGGGCCGAGGGAACGGGCCGGGAGAGCGTCCATGGAGGGACCGCCCGTGTCGCTCGCCACGACGGATTTCGCCGGGCCGCGCCGATCGCCCTGGCGCGAGGCGCTTCTGATCGGCCTGCTCGCCCTGACGCTCAACCTGGTCGGCAACGCCCGGACGAGCCTCTGGGACCGCGACGAGCCCCGCTACGCCGGCGCCACCCGCGAGATGCGCGAGAGCGGCGACTGGGTCCGCCCCACGTTCAACGCCGAGCCCCGCTATCACAAGCCGGTCCTAATCTACTGGCTGATGCTGGCCGGCACCGCGATCGGCGGCGACAACCCCTTCGGCGCGCGGCTGGTCTCGGCCGTGATGGGGGTCGGCACGGTCCTGCTCACCTGGGGCTGGACCCGCCGCGCGATCGGCCCCAGGGCCGGGACGCTGGCCGGGCTGGTCCTGGCGACGATGCCGCTGATGATGGCCGAGTCCAAGCTCGGCACGACCGACGCGACGCTGACGTTCTTCTACGTCGGCTGCCAGATCGCGATCTGGGAGCTGGCGACGCGGCCCTCGCTCCGCGCGGCGATGGCGTTCTGGGGGCTGATGGGCCTGGCCGTGCTGACCAAGTCGCCGGCGGCGCCCGCGCTGATGGTCGCGTCGATCGGCGTGGGCTGGCTCTGCGGCGGGCCGAACCCGCTGACCCTGCTGAAACGGCTGCGATGGGCGTGGGGCCTGCCGCTGTTCCTGGCGATCGTCGTGCCGTGGAACGTCGCGATCCTGGTCCGCTCGGGCGGCGAGTACTTCAACGTGGCGGTGGGGTATCACATCGTCCAGCGGGCGACGCAGAAGCTGGAGGAGCACGGCGGGTTCCCCGGCTATTACGTCGCGGTGGGGATGGCGACCCTCCTCCCCTGGGCGGCCCTGTTCCCCGCCGCGCTGGCCTCGGCGTGGCGACGACGCCGCGAGACGGCCGCGGCCGGGTTCCTGATCGGCTGGGCGATCGGCCCGCTGATCTTCCTGGAATGCGTCCGCACGAAGCTGATCCACTACTACCTGCCGGCCGTCCCGGCGCTGGCGATCCTGACGGCCTGGTTGATCGACCGCCTCCTGGAATCGTCGGCCGAGGTCCGGATGCCTCGCCTGCTGGGGTTCGCGAGGCGGACGCTGCGAGGGGGCGCGGCGGTGGCGACGGTCGGGCTGGGCGCGGCCGTCTTCTGGCTCCCCCCCCCGATGCGGCTCCCGACGGCGACGCTCGCGGCGACCATCGGGATCGGCGGGCTGATGACCCTGCGCGCGGCGTCGACGGGGCGGCCTCGCCGGGCGGTCGCGTCGATGGTCGGGTTCACCGCGGCGATGGAGTTGGTCCTGGCCGGCTGGGTCGTCCCGACGGCCGAGCCGTATCGGTCGTCGTCGGTCGTCGGCGCGCGGCTGGCGGCGCTGGAGGGGGAGGTCGGCGCCACCCCCGCGCTCTGCACGTTCCGGCCGCCGGGCGTGGTGTACTCGCTGGGCCACCCCGCCCCGATCCTGCGCGATCGCGACGAGTTCATCGAGCAGGCCGACCGCCTGGGCCCCCTGCTGCTGCCCCTGACCCCCTACGAGCTGGAGCGGCTGCGCGACGACCCCGAGTTGGCCGTCGAGGTCCACGAGACCGTCGCGGGCCTGAGCATCGAGAAGTTCCGCGAGGAGGTCCTGCACCTCTCCACCGTCTCCCTCCGCCCCGCCGACGCCCCCCCGGCCGTCGCCCGGCCCGAAGGCGACGCGCGGACGAGGTGAGCCGGATAGGGCGGCCCCTTCTTACAGCGGCCCCCGTCGTTAGGCTTCCCGGACGTTGAAATGTGGCTACAATAGTAGCAGCGACCGAGAGCGGGCCGGCACTAGCTGACCCCAGGCCTAACGGCCCTCGGCCGCTCTTTCTATTTCCCTTCCCCACGCCACGCCTTGAGCCACTCCATCGCGTCCCAGAACTCCTCCGACCATCCCTCCAAAATCAACGGCTCCAGCAACTCCACGCCCACCCGGTCGATCTCCTTGAGCCCCAAGCCGAGTTTGCGGGCTTCGGCCAGCTTCCGGGCGTGCAGGGCGCACATGTCGCAGAGCTGGAGGATTCGGCTCTTGGCCGAATCGATGAAAAACCCCTTCTCCACGACGTTGGAGAGACGCAGGTGGCCGTCGGCGAGCCGCAGTTGGCGGATCAGCTTCTCCACATCCTTGACGATCTCCTTGTTCTCGTCCGAGATGAAGACGCCCAATTCCCCCTTCGCCTTGAGGTACTCGTTGACGGCGACCGCGATACGGTGGAACGCGACGATGTGGGGGTTGACGACCAAGGCTCCGGCGCCGAAAGTCTCGCCCAGCCACTTCTGATACTGCTTCTTGACCGTGACGCGGGCGATGAAGCGGAGCGGATGCGCCTGAGCAATGGAGAGCCATGCGTCGCGAAAGGCGACGCGTCGCGCGACGTCCACGCCTCGGAAGGCGTTCCGATTGCCGCGGAGGTCGCTCGAATGTACCTCGACCCCGTCCCGCGCCAGTTCGGGGAAGTGCTCCATGAGGGCCGCTTCGAGATCTGCCTCCAAAGCCTGCCAGCAAGACTCGGGGACCACGAGGGCCCCGAGCGCGAAGACGGGCTGCTCCGGGTCGTTGAGGTTGGTCCCCGAGTTGCCCGACTCGTCGAAATAGATCAGGTTCATGCGATCGTCCCAGGCCCGCGTGAGGGGGGCCGCCGATCCGCGGGCGTCCGCCTCCCGCGGGGATCTTACCAACTATGCATCCGTGCGCCTCACTTGTCCGGCCGTCGCCGTGGCGATAGCCTGGCCGCTCCTGAAATCGCGAGGAGGTCCGAGGATGGCGAGGCGGTCGGGCGCGCTGGTGGTGCACGTGACGAGCCACGGCTACGGGCACATGAACCGGGCGGTGGCGGTGGTGAACGAGGTGCCGGGGGACGTGCCGGTGATCATCCGGTCGTCGCCCGACCTGTTCCCGAACTGGCGCGAGCGGCTGACCCGGCCGGCGGAGCTGGACGCGCACGTCTCGGACGCGGGCGCGGTCAACCCGGCCGGCGGCAGCGGGACGACCGACGCGGCGGCGACGCTCGAACGGGCGATCCGGGTCCATCGCGAGGCCGCGACGCGCGTGGACGACGACGCGCGATGGCTCCGCGACGCCGGCGCCGCCGCGCTCCTGAGCGACGGCCCGCCGCTGCCGCTGGAGGCCGCCGCCCGCGCGGGGGTGCCGGGCTGGCTGCTCGCCAACTTCACCTGGCATGACATCTACGCCCCCTACGCCCGCCACGCCGGCCCCGAGGCGAAACGGCTGGTCGCCGAGTACAGGGCCGCCTACCGCCGCGCCGTCGGGACCTTCCGCGCCGAGCCCGCCCTGACGATGCCGTGGCTGCCGAACCAGGTAAACGTCGGCCTGGTCGCCAACCCCGGCCGCGACCGCTCCTCGGAGCTGCGGGCGCTCCTGGGGCTGGGGCGCGCGGAGAAGATCGTCTATTTCTACGTCGGTCGATACGGCCAGGATGACCTGGACTGGGGCCGGCTGGCGACGTTCGCCGATCGGGGCGTCCACTTCGTCGGCTACCACGCCGCGCCGGTGGGCGAGTTGCCGAACCTCCAACTGGTCTCGGCGGCGGAATGGTCGGGGGGGGACCTAATCGCGTCGGCCGACGCCGTGGTGGCGAAGGCGGGCTACGGGACGATGAGCGAGTCGATGGCCCACGGGCGGCCGATCCTCTACCCGCCCCGGTCCGGCTTCGCCGAGCATCGCGCGCTCGACCGCGCCGCGAGGGCCTGGGGGGGCGGCGTCCCGCTCTCCTCGCGCGACTTCGCCGCCATGCGGATCGGCCCGGCGCTGGACCGCGCCTTCGCCCTCGGCCGCCTACGCCCCCCCTACCCCGCCGACGGCGCCGCGCGGGTCGCAAACTCACTCGCCGAGACGTGCCGCGCCCCGCGTTGAGGCGGGCCGGGCTACGGGACGGCCGCGATGGCCTGGCGGCAGAGGTCGAGTCGGTCGACGACGCGCCGCCGGGCTTCGAGGTACGCCTCCCGATCGGGCCGCCGCGCGAGCAGGCGGTCGATCCCCCGGGCGGCGTCCTCGTAAGGCGCGACCGCCTCCGCGTGACGGCCTTGCTCCAGCAGGAAGCCCCCCAGCCCCAGCATGGCGTCGACGTACGCCTCGTCGGCGGTCCAGGAGATGCCGGGCAAGGCCTGGACGCGCTCGGCCGTGGCGCGGGCCCCTCGGAAGAGGCGCTCCTTCTCGGCGGGGTCCGTCGCCGCGACCGCCGCCGATTTCCGCGCGGCGCAGAGGGTGTTCAGCTTCACGAGGTCGGCCCCGGGGCCGGCGAGGGCGACGCTCCGCTCGGCCAGGCGGAGCGCCTCGTCGATCTCGCGGCGCGGGTCGGCGGGCCGGCCCAGATTCAGGAGCAGCGGCTCGCGGGCGAGCAGGTGGCGGGCCTCGGCCTCCAGGCGCGCGGGCTCGTCCGGGAACCGATCGACGAGGCCGCGGATGACCCGCAGCGCCTCGTCGGATGCGACGATGCCGGCGTCGGGCCGGCCGAGCTTGCCCAGGCATTCGGCCCGCAGGATGTGGACGCGGAACAGGTCGAACTCCGTCCAGGCCCGGGCCGCGGGGTCGTCGATCCGCGGCGGGAGGGGGCCGAGGAGGTCCATGGCGCGGTCGAGCAGCCGCAGGGACTCGGCCTCCTCGCCCCTGGCCAGGAACACCGTGGCGAGATGGCGATGCATCACGGCGACCTGGCGGTCCACCGCGGGGTCGGCGTCCAGGAGCCCCCGGTCGCGCGCGGCCTCGAAGGACCGCGAAAGCTCCTCGTGGAACGGCCGGACGGCCGGCTCGTCGGCGGCCAGATCCTCCACGAGCCGGGTCGACGCCGCCCAGAGCGACCGCGTCATGCCCCGCAGCGCGTCGCGATCATGGCGGAGCTGGCGGTTCCAGGCGGCCTGGAACCCGATCATGAGGACGAGGGCGGCGGCGAGGCTCGCCCCCCAGGCGAGCAGCGGGCGGAGACGCGGCGAGGCCCACCGCGCCAGCCGCTCGGCGGCGCCCGGCGGGCGGATGCCGAGCGGCTCGCCCGCGAGGTATCGCCGGAGCTGCTCGGCCATCTCGCCGGCGTCCTTGAAGCGGTCGCGGGGGTCGCGGGCCAGCGCCCTCGCCGCGATCGTCTCCAGGTCGCGAGGGGCCGACGGGGAGACCCGCCGCAGGGCGGGGGCGTCCTCGCGCACGGGCCGAGCGTGGGCCGTGACCGGCCCGTCGGCCTCGAACGGCGGGCGGCCGGCCAGCAGCCGGAAGAGGATCACGCCGAGCGAGTAGACGTCCACGCCCGGGTCGTCGCGGCCGGGGCCGCCGGTGATCCGCTCGGGGGCCATGTAGGCCGGGGTGCCCATCAGCAGCCCCGTGGCCGTCTGGGTGGCCGCCCAGTCGTCGGCCGTCGCCGCCGCGACGATCTTCGCCAGGCCGAAGTCCGTCAACCGGGGCCGCCCGTCCCTTCCCACCAGGATGTTCGAGGGCTTCAGGTCGCGATGCACCACGCCCCGGCGGTGCGCGAACGCCAGCGTCTCGGCCACGGAATGCACCAGCCGCGCGCGCTCCTCGACCGTCGCGTCGCGGGCCCGGCAATGCTCGTTCAGGTGCTCCCCGGCCACGTATTCCATCACCAGGTAGGGCGAGCCGTCGGCGTCGTCGCCGCCGTCCAGGAGCCGGACGATCCCCGGATGGACCAGCGCGGCGAGGCACCGGCGCTCGGCGTGGAACCGCGACATCAGGTAGCCGGGCAGGCCCGGGCGCATCACCTTGAGGGCCACGTCCGCCCGGTCCCCCTCGCCCCGCCGCGCGAGGTAGACGACCCCCATCCCTCCCCGGCCCAGGACGCGATCGACCCGGTACGGCCCCACCCACGCCCCGGGAGGCAGGGCGGCGACCGCGCGCGGGGCGTGCTCCGCGAGCCAGCCCTCGGTCCGCGCCGCGTCCCCCGCGGCCAGCAGCCTCTCCAGCTCCGCCCCGGCTTCCGGATCCTCCCGGAGGATCCGATCCAGCCGCGCGCGCAGCTCCTCCTCGCCCAGCTGGATCAGCTCCACCAGGCGCGACAGCCGACCCGTCGAGAGATCGGGATCCGTCGGATCCGGGACCATCGTCGTCCCCCTCTTCCGGCGGCCGCGCGTCGCGCGCCCTGCCCTCGGCCCGGCGATCGCCGCCCGGCCACGCACGCGGCCATCATACCGACGGGCGAATCCTCAAATCCAGGGATGTTATCGGTGTCCCGGCGAGGCCGACGACCCCGACCGGGGCCTTCGACCTCCCCCGTCGCGGCATGGTGGGATCGGCGCCGCCGGGAGGGTATCCTGAGGGTCGTCGTGACGATCGCGGAAATTAGGACGAGGGCGGGGCGAAGCCATGGGTTTGCGATGGGGCCTCCTGGGCTGCGCGAGGATCTGCCGGCGGGGGCTGATCCCGGGGATTCGGGCGTCGGAGTCGGGGGAGGTCGCGGCGATCGCCAGCCGGGACGTCGCCACCGCGCGGGCGTGGGCCGACGAGTTCGGCATCGCGACGGCTCGCGGGTCGTACGAGGCGCTCGTGGCGGACCCGGGCGTCGACGCCGTGTACATCCCGCTGCCGAACGAGCTGCACAAGCCCTGGGCGCTGAAGGCGGCCGACGCCGGCAAGCACGTCCTCTGCGAGAAGCCGCTGGCTCTCGACGTGGACGAGGCCCGCGCGATGGCCGCCCACTGCCGCGACCGCGGCGTGCTGCTGATGGAAGCCTTCATGTGGCGGCACCAGCCGCGGACGCTGGAGGTCAAGCGGATGGTCGACGCCGGCGCGATCGGCCGGCTCGGGCTGGTCCGCGCGTCGTTCTCGTTCCCGATCGACCCCGCCGACTGGCGGCTCGACCCGGCGCGGGGCGGCGGGCCGCTGTGGGACGTGGGCTGCTACGGCGTGAACGCCGCGCGGCTGTTCGCGGGGGCCGAGCCCGACCGGGTGGAGGCCGTCGGCCGGTTCGCCCCCAACGGCGTCGACCTGGGCGTCGCCGCGTCGCTGCGGTTCCCGAACGGCGTGCTGGCGACCGTCGACTGCGCCTTCGACCAGCCGTTCGTCTGCCGATATGAACTCGTCGGCACGACGGGATCCATCGTCGTCCCGGACGCCTTCCTCCCCCCCGCCTCCGGGCCGATCGCGACCCTGCGGACGATGGAGGTCGCCTCCGACGCCGGCGAGGGCGTCGACCGTTACGAGACCCTGACCTTCGACGCCGTCGACCAGTACGCCGCGATGGTCGACTCCTTCGCCCGCTCGGTCGCCGCCGGCTCGCTCGAAGCGCCCGCCGAGGACGGCGTCGCCCAGATGGACGTCCTCAACCGCATCCTCCGAGCCGCGCGGGGAGAGTGACGGCGCGAGGCATGGCAACGATCTTCCCCCCTCGCGGGGGAAGACAGACCGCGGAGCGGTCCGATGAGGGGGATGACGAGCACGCGCGCCATCGGGATTCGGAAGCTCGCCCGACCGGCCTTCGCGAATCCCGGCGGCCTTCTCGCTTGGCCTCCCCCTCACCCGGCACTTCGGGCCACCTTCCCCCGTCAGGGGGAAGGACGTAAGGATGGTTCGTCCCGATCCCGAGGAGACGCCTCATTCGGCCGTCACCGGAACATCTGGCCGCGGCCGGGGGGCTCGAAGGCGTCGGCGTAGTGCTCGACGGTCGGCGGGCCGTGGTCGTCGGGCCAGAGGACGGCGACGACGTCGAAGCGGCATCGGTGGTCGAGCAGGCGGTGGCGCTTGAGGAAGTGGAGCGCGGCGAGCGTCAGCCGGCGCTGCTTCTCGGTCGTGACGGCCTCGGCCGGGTCGCCGCGACGCCGGGCCTTGACCTCGACGAAGACGACGACGCCGCCGTCGCGGGCGATGACGTCGACCTCGCCGTGCTTCGTCCGGTAGTTGCGCCGGAGGATGCGCATCCCGCGCCGCTTCAGCAGCGCGACGGCCGCGCGCTCGCCCCGGTCGCCCAGGAGTCGGCCGAGCAGGGCTCGCAACACGGGGTTCATGGCGACGGGCTCACCTCACCTCACGCCCAGGCTGGACTCGATGTCGCGGGCCTGGTCGCTGAGGCCTCCCTTGAGGCGGTTGTTCTTGAAGAACGGGGCGTTCGAGGGGCGGCCGTCCGAGGTGACGGCCTCGATCCGGTCGGAGCCGTCCCCGTCGGCGGGCTCGACCGCCTCGTCGATCGGCGGCGGAGGCTCGCGCCGGGTGGAGGGCCTCAGCGTGTCGCAGCCGCCGGCCGCCAGCCCGGCGCAGAGCGCCAGCGCGCACGCCGGGCCGAAGATGGTTCGCCGCATGGCCGTTTCATCCTTGATATGCGAAGTGCGGTTCGGGCCCCGACGCCGGTCGTTCGCCGACGGGGCCTCGGTCCTTGATCGGGCGATCGCCCGCGCGGGGAGCCCCCGCGGAGATGCGGCGACACGATGCCACGGGCCGGCCGATCCGTCCAGGCCAGATCGGCGGGATTTCGAAAAGCGAAGGGGCGGCCGGATCCGCCGGACGCCCCCCCATCCCTTTGTACGATCGCGATCCGATGCGGCCGGCCGGGCTCAGTCGTCGATGCCGAGGCGGTAGAGCAGCTCGTCGAACTGGTCGCGGTGCTCGTCGTCGGTCGAGTGGAGGTGCTCGGCCTCGGAGATGAACTTGAGGGTGTCGTCGCGCCTCAGGCCGTAGCCCTTGAGGATCTCCTCGAAGGGGTCGAGGTCGTGGGCGTAGACGAACAGGAGCTTGTGCTCGTCGAACTGGACCTCCATCGGCCCGCCGGGGTTGAGGGCGGCCAGGCCGGTGCAGCCGTCGTTCATCAGGAGCGACTCGTAGTCGTAGAGCGTGCTCTTGAGGATGACGGTGTCCATGTGCTCGCGGTAGAGGTCGGAGTGCGAGCCGGGCTCGGAGTCGTGGCTGGACTCCATCACCACGTCGACGACCTCGCCGAGCGGGTCGAGCAGGTCCATGAAGACGTCGAACAGCCGGTCGGCCGAGACGCTGGCGGCCAGGACCGGCATGGTGTTGCCGCTCTCCGGGTCGCAGTAGACGTCGCGGCGGTAGCCCTCGCGGGGGACCACGTCCAGCTCGATCGACGGCCGGACCGCGTCGGTCAGCGAGAAGCTCCCGTAGCGGCCGACGCGGAGGTGGGCGTCGAGTTGCTCCTGGCTCAGGTCGTCGAAGCTGGTGCGCGGCATCCGCGTGGGGTTGTTGCGGAGCACACGCTCGAGGAAGCGTTGAATGAAGCTCATTGGAAAGGATCCCCCTCCTAAACTGTCACATACAAAGGGATTGTTTCGCTGATCGTCCTCGGCTGCCGCGTCAAGCGGTCTCGGGGCCAGCCCGAGTCGAACCCTCCCAGGAATCCGCTTGACACCGCGCCCAAGGGAGCCGAAACCCACCCCGGGGACGGTCGCCTTTCCGTTGGCAACGCCTCACTCGCCGCTCGTCACGACTATACCACGCGAGCCGCCCGCTTTACCCATGTCGTTGATTCCACGGAAGTCCATCCAAGGTTGCGATCGAATCACGCCGACGAAGCGCCACATCCTCCCTGATCGTACCTGGAACCCCGAACTTTTCGGCGGACGACCCCCTGTTGCATTTCGGATGCCAGACGTTCCCGCCGGGCCCCGCAAGTCTCGTTGCGGCACCGGCCCGCGAAAACTTGAGTCGACTTCCGGAAAAATATGGACCCTGTCGCGGACAAGTCAACCGTACAAGGAACCGGCCTCCATTTTGTAATCCTTGCCAGGCCCCCGGCAAGCCCGAGGCCGAGAAGCCACGTCCGTCCATGCGGGATCCAACGGCCGACCCGGGGCGACGTGACCGCGCGTCGC
Organism: Paludisphaera sp.; assembly: GCF_037189885.1. Taxonomy (NCBI): domain Bacteria; kingdom Pseudomonadati; phylum Planctomycetota; class Planctomycetia; order Isosphaerales; family Isosphaeraceae; genus Paludisphaera; species Paludisphaera sp. The sequence continues at coordinate 144,908 of NZ_JBBCIR010000045.1, read as the reverse complement.
GTCATTGCGTCGCGGCGGCGCGGCGTGGCGACGCGGCGTGGCGCCGTGATAGACTGTCGGCTCGGCCGATCGGGGCCGTCGGGGCGGGGTGACGAGAGGGGGGGAGGCGGCATGAGCCTGGACCGGATCGACGCTTATCTCGAATCGCACGCGCGGGACTTCGAGGAGCAGCTCAAGGATCTCCTGCGGATCCCCAGCGTCTCCGCGCAGCCCGACCACGATGCCGACACCCGCCGCGCCGCCCAGTTCATCCATGACGACCTCGCCGCGATGGGCCTGAAGGCCGAGATCATCCAGACCAAGCGCCATCCGATCGTCTACGCCGAACGCCTGGCCGCGCCCGGCAAGCCGACGGTGCTCATCTATGGACATTACGACGTCCAGCCGCCGGAACCACTCGAACCCTGGAATTCTCCCCCGTTCGAGCCCACCGTCCGCGACGGCAACATCTACGCCCGCGGCGCGACCGACGACAAGGGCCAGATGTTCACCCACGTCAAGGCCGTCGAGGCCTGGCTGAAGACGGTCGGCGACCCGCCGGTGAACGTCAAGTTCCTGATCGAGGGCGAGGAGGAGATCGGCGGCGCCAACCTGGAGGAGTACGTCGCGGCCAACCCCGAGAAACTCGCCTGCGACTACGCCGTCATCTCCGACACCAGCCAGTTCGCCCCCGGCAAGCCGGCGATCACCTACGGCCTGAAGGGCCTCGCCTACTTCGAGATCAACATCCAGGGCGCGAATCGCGACCTGCACTCCGGAACCTACGGCGGCGCGGTCGCCAACCCGCTGAACGCCCTGGCCGCCATCCTGGACTCGCTCAAGGGCCCGGACGGCCGCGTCCGGGTTGAAGGCTTCTACGACTCCGTCCGCCCGCTGGAGGGCTGGGAGCGCAAGGCGTTCGCCGACCTCCCCTTCTCCGAGGAGGAGTTCCGGGCCGACCTGGGCGTGGCCGAGACCTTCGGCGAGGAAGGCTATACGACGCTCGAGCGCAAGGGCGCCCGGCCGACCTGCGACGTCCACGGCGTCTGGGGTGGCTACTCGGGCCCCGGCCCCAAGACGGTCCTGCCCTGCAAGGCGGGCGCGAAGTTCAGCTTCCGGCTGGTCCCCGACCAGGACCCGGCGGAAATCGAGCGGCTGGTCCGGGCCCACGTCCAGGCGCATACCCCGCCGGGGGTGACGGTGGAGTTCATCGCCCACCAGGGCTCCCCCGCCGTGCTGGTGGACGTGGACAGCCCCGGCTTCCGCGCGGCGGTCAAGGCGATCGAGGCCAGCTTCGGCGTCCCCCCGCTGTTCGTCCGCGAGGGGGGCTCCATCCCGGTCGTCGGCCTGCTCAAGAAGCACCTGAAGGTGGACACCCTCCTGCTGGGCTGGGGCCAGAACGACGACAACCTGCACGGCCCCAACGAGAAGTTCTCCCTGGCCGACTTCCACCGCGGCACCAAGGCGAGCGCCCACCTGCTCGACGAGCTGTCGCGGGCCACCTGACCCCAGGCATCCATCCGGATCGACGAATCATCGGACGACCAGGCCCGCGCCGCGGCGGCCGCGGCGCGTGGGGAGTCCCCCGGTCGGACACGCCGGCCGGGGCGCGATCGAGGAATCCCGTCATGCTCGACCTCAAGTACATCATCGCCAACATCGACGCCGTCCGCGACAACTGCCGCAACCGCGCCGTCCCCGCCGACGTCCTGGAAGACCTGGACCGGATCGTCGACCTGGAGGCCGACCGCAGGCGCGTCCTGGGGACCGTCGAGGATGTCCGCCGTCGCCAGAACGAGGTCGCCCAGTCGACCGGCAAGGAGAAGGACCCCGCGCGCCGGGCCGAGCTGATCGAGGCCGGCAAGCGGCTGAAGTCCGACGTCGCCGAGCACGAGGAGCAGCTCCGGCACCTCGACGACGAGATCAAGCAGCGCCTCCGCCAGATCCCCAACCTCACGCACCCCGACGCCCCCGTCGGCCGGACCGAGGCCGACAGCAAGGAGCTGCGGAAGGTGGGCACGCCCCGGACGTTCGACTTCCCGGTCAAGGACCACGTCGCGCTCGGGAAGGATCTCGACCTGATCGACTTCGAGACCGGGGCGAAGGTCGCCGGCTCGGGCTTCTACTTCCTCAAGAACGACGCCGTGCTGCTGGACCTGGCGCTCCAGCAGTTCGCGCTGCGGAAGCTGATCGGCCGGGGCTTCGTCCCGATCACCACGCCGGACCTCGCCCGCAACAGCATATTGGAGGGGATCGGCTTCACCCCCCGCGGCGAGGAGACCCAGGTCTACTCGGTGGAGGACACCGACCTGAGCCTCGTCGGCACCGCCGAGATCACCCTGGGGGGCATGCTGGCCGACGAGTTGCTGGACGAAGCCGCGCTGCCGATCCGGTTCGTCGGCCTCTCGCACTGCTTCCGCACCGAGGCCGGCGCGGCGGGCCGGGCGAGCCGGGGGTTGTATCGCGTCCACCAGTTCACCAAGGTCGAGATGTTCGCCTTCTCCACGCCCGAGCAGTCGGGCGCGATCCACCAGGAGATGCTGGAGATCGAGGAGGAGATCTTCGGCGAGCTGGGCATCCCGTACCTCGTGCTGGACATCGCCACCGGCGACCTGGGCGGCCCGGCCTACCGCAAATTCGACCTGGAGGCCTGGATGCCCGGCCGCGGCGAATCGGGCGAGTACGGCGAGGTCACCAGCACGTCCGACTGCACCGACTACCAGGCGCGCCGGCTCAACATCCGCTACCGCCCGACGGGCCAGAAGGGGACGCGGTTCGTCCACACCCTCAACGGCACCGCCGTCGCGGTCAGCCGGGCCATCATCGCCGTGATGGAGAACTACCAGCGCGCCGACGGCAAGATCGACGTCCCGGAGGTGCTCAGGCCATACATCGGCAAGGACGTGATCGGGTGAGCCGAGACGCGGAGCCGGCGATGGACGGGCGACCGGACGCGGGGCGTGGATTCGCCTGGTATGTGAAGCCCTTCCTCGCCGTCGGTTGCATCCTTGTTTTCCTGACGACCCCGATCTGGCTGCCGCTCGTCCCCCTGATCGCCAGGCTCCAGGCGGCCGGGGAGAGGCGATTCCTCCAACGCATGAAGGCCCGCGGTCGTTTCAAGACATGGGAGGAACTACGGCCGGCGCTGGAGGCGGGCGAGGGGACCTTGATCATCGAGCAGGGCTATAAGCTCCCGGTCCGCGTCTGGTGGACGGCGGACGACCTGCTTTCGTCGGCCCCCTGCCCGCCCCCGAGCGACGACGAGATCCAAGCCCTCGTCGTCGTGCCGCGACCTCACGAGTTCGTCGCCTGGTGCCATCGTCGGTATACCGCCGAGGAGGCGGGGACGGCGATGCTCACGCTCCCCGCGGACATGCCCGACGGATACATCCTCGCTCCGGACTTCCGCGAACGATTCCCCGGCCTGACGACAATCGACACCGTCCACGACCTCGCCCGCCGCGAGCGCGCCGACTGAAGACACCACCCGCCCCCGGCCGCCTCGGACGCCGCGAGGGCCGAGAGCCCCGCGACGGACCCACCCCGGAGGAAGGCCGATGATGCGAAACCCGCTGCTGGTGCCCGACCTCCGCGAGCTGATCCAGGGGGGGGAGGAGGATGTGCTCCGGGAGTTCCTGGAGGACCAGCACCCCGGGCGCGTGGCCGAGTTCATCGAGGATCTCCCCGACGGCGACGGCGACGCCGTCTTCCGCGTGCTGGCGCCCCGCGAGCGCGCCGAGGTCCTCAGCTACTTCGGCGCCGACGAGCAGAGCCGGCTCGTCGAGGCGATGCCCCCCAAGGAGGCCGCCGAGCTGCTCCGCGTGATGTCGCACGACGACCGCGCCGACCTGGTCAACCGGCTCGACGAGGACTTCGTCGACGAGGTGCTGCCGAACCTCGCCCAGGCCGAGCGCGAGGACATCGCCCGCCTGGCCGCGTATGAGCCCGGCACCGCCGGCGCGGTGATGACGACCGACTACGTCACCCTGCCGGCCCACATCACCGTCCGCGACGCGCTGGAGCGCCTCCGCCACGAGGCGCCCGACCGCGAGACCATCTATTATTGCTACGTCGTCGACCACAACCGGCGGCTCATCGGCTTCATCTCCCTGAAGACCCTGATCCTCGCCCGCCGCTCGGCGGTGATCGAGGAGATCATGCAGCTCGACGTGATCCAGGCGAAGGTGGACGACGACCAGGAGGAGGTCGCCCGGACGATCGACAAGTACGACCTCATCGCCCTGCCGATCGTCGACGCCGACTCCAAGCTCGTCGGCATCGTCACCCACGACGACGCCCTGGACATCCTCCGCCGCGAGCAGACCGAGGACATCCTCAAGTTCGGCGGCGTCTCCCCGGACCCGGAGGCCGACGACCTCCCCTACTGGCAGAGCCCGGTCGTCTCGGTGGTCCGCCGCCGGATCAAGTGGCTGATGCTGCTGTTCCTGGCCGAGAACCTCACCACGCCGGTCAACGAGCACTTCCAGTGGACCCTGGACGAGGGCCAGGCCCCCGCCCTGTTCTTCTTCATGGCCCTGCTGACCGGCACCGGCGGCAACGCCGGCAGCCAGACCGTCGGCACCGTGATCCGCGGCATGGCGCTGGGCGAGATCAAGCTGTCGCACACGCTCCGGGTCGTCCTGCGCGAGTGGCTCACCGGCACGTGCCTGGGGATCCTGCTGGGCACCGCCGGCTTCTTCTACATCCACTACTGGCGCGGCCAGCCGTGGGACGTCAGCGCCGTGGTCGGGCTGTCGCTGTTCGGCGTCTGCATGTGGTCGAACGTCATCGGCGCGGTCGTCCCGCTGGTCGCCCGCCGCGTCGGCATCGACCCCGCCGTCGTCTCCGCGCCGTTCATCAGCACCCTCGTCGACGCCACCGGGCTGATCATCTACTTCACGATCGCCATCAACGTCCTGGGGCTGGCGAAGTAGCCGCCCCGTCGGCGTCCTCCCCCACTTCGCCCGGAGGCGATTTGGCCGGGACGAGCGATCGGAGGGCGCGGACGTAGCGGGAGTCGGCGTCGGAGCGGTCGGCGGCCTCGGCCAGGCCCGCGACGGCGCCGTGGTGGATCAGCTCGGCCTGCCGGCGAAGCGCGGCGATCATCTCGGGGTTCCGGGCGCGGCGGCCGACCGATGCGATGCACTCCAGGAGCCGCAGGCTCACGGCCGCGTCCTCCCTGGTGGCCTGGCGGATCTGGTTGAACGCCGCGTCGACGATCCCGGCCGCCGTGGACCGGTCGGCGATCAGGCGCAGCCTCCCCTCCCCGTCGTGGCGGTACGGCGAGGGCATCCGCCGCGCCGCCAGCCGGCAGAGCCCGGCGCCGATGCGGTCGATGCAGTTGATGACCGTGAACGGGTCGTTGGGCGCGGCCCGCAGGGCGACCTCGACGAGCTGGTCGATGGCGAACTCGACGTCCTGCGTCGGGCTCCGCCGCGCGCCCAGGTAGAACGCGGCGCGGATCGCGTCGGCGTCGCCGTCGCGCAGGCGCCCGGGGGGCCAGGCCAGGGCCAGCTCGCCCCCCTCGAAGACGAACTTCCCGGGCCGCGAGGGGATGGAGATGATCAGGTCCCGCTCGACGGCCAACGCCATCAGCCCGTCGAGGTCGACGGCCTGGAGGTAGTCGCTGGAGCGGGACGCCACCGGCTCGGCCTCGCGGTCGAACGCCTCGGGGACGTCGCGCCCGCCGTCGCGCGGATCCTCCGCCTCGTCGCCCGTCCCCTCGGGATACAGGCGGTCGATCGCCCGGTCCAGCTCGCGGCTCACCGACGAGATGATGTTCTCGGCCTGGATCGAGGCCGCCGCGTGGTGGATGAAGAAGATGAAGACGCCCAGGCTCGCCAGCGCCAGGCCGAGGCCCACCGTGACCGACGTGTTCGGGACGAACCGCTCCCCCTCCGCGCCGTTGACCGTCCGCAGGATCAGCAGGCAGTAGGTGAACGTCGCCAGGAAGGTCCCGAGCGCCGCCTGGCTGCCGCGGTCGCGCATGAAGTTCCGCAGCAGCCGCGGGCCGAACTGCGACGAGGCGAGCTGCAACGCCACGATCATGATCGAGAACGTGACGCTCGTGATCCCCATCATCGACCCGACCACCGCCGCGAGGACCGCCCGCGAGCCCTCCGGCCCCTGCGCGAACGTCCATCCCATGGCCGCCAGCGGGCTATAATCGGGGGTCGCCCGGTCCAACCGCAGGGTGAACAGCGACAGCGCCATCGCCCCGGCGACCATGACGGTCGGCAGGAACCAGAAGCTCCCGCGCAAACTCTCCCACCGGCTCACGAACCAGAGCTTCATCAGGCGCCCCCCGGGAGGCCGTCCGTCGGACGGTCGGAGAAGACCGTCCGTTTCGAGGATCTTACCATGAAAATCGTCATCCACCCGCCCGTCGACGCCGACCGCCTGGCCCTCTTCCGCGCCGCCGCGCCGGGGGCCGAGATCGTCAACGCCGCGACCCCCGACGAGGCCGAGGCCGCCGTGCCCGGCACCGTCGCGTTCCTGGGCAAGATCACCCCCGCGATGCTCGCCAGGGCCGACCGCCTGCGATGGGTGCAGACCTTCACGGCCAGTCTGGAGCACTACCTGTTCCCGGAACTCGTCGACCACCCCTGCACTCTGACCAACACCCGAGGGCTGTTCGGCGACGTCATCGCCGACCAGGTGATGGGCTACGTCCTCTGCTTCGCTCGCAACCTCCACGTCTACGCTCGGCGACAGCTCGAACGCCGGTACGAGCCGGAAGGCGGGGGGTCGGCGCGGGTCGACTTCGCCTCGGGGCCGGGGGTCGTCAACGCGATGGACCGGGCCACCATCTACCTCCCGCGCGCCACGATGGGGGTCGTCGGCATGGGGGGGATCGGCCTGGAGGTCGCGCGGCGGGCCTCGGCGTTCGGCATGACGATCCGGGGCGTGGATCGACATCCCGACCGGATCGAGACGCCCGACTTCGTCGACCGGATCGAGGGCGTCGACCGGCTCGACGACCTCCTGGCCTGGTCCGACTTCGTCGTCATCGCCGCGCCCCACACGCCGGAGACCGAACGCCTGTTCGACGCCGACCGCCTGGCGAAAATGCGCCCGACGAGCTACCTGATCAACATCGGCCGTGGCGCGATCGTCGTCCTGGACGACCTGGTCGCGGCCTTGCGGGGGGGCAAGCTCGCCGGCGCGGCGCTCGACGTGTACGAGGTCGAGCCCCTGCCGGAAGACCACCCGCTCTGGGACTTCCCGAACGTCATCCTCACGCCCCACACGGCGGGCTATTCGCCGATCATCGCCGAGCGCCACCGCGCCCTGCTCGCGGACAACCTCGGCCGCTTCTCCCGCGGCGAGCCCTTGCGCAACGTGGTGGATAAGAGGCTCTGGTTCTGACCCCCGGGCGGACATAGGATGAGACGGGGCGGGCGATCATGAACTCCCTTCCCCCCTGGTGGGGGAAGGTGGCCCGAAGGGCCGGATGAGGGGGGGACGAGCGAGACAACCTCCGAAGTTCGAAGGGGCATTCCGCGGCCGTCGGCCCACGCGAGGAGTCGCGAAATCCGAGGTCTCGCGGGCAAGCACCCCCTCATCTGACCGCTTCGCGGTCTGTCTTCCCCCACCAGGGGGGAAGGCCGTTAGGGCCGGGCGATGGAGCCGGAACAACGCCCCCCCCGAGGAGGCCACGCCATGCGACGCCGCGGGTTCACGCTGATCGAGCTGCTGGTGGTGGTCGTGATCATCGGGATCGTGATCGCCCTGCTGATGCCGGCGGTGCAGTTCTCGCGCGCGAGCGCCTGGCGGGTTCAGTGCATGAACAACCTGCGGCAGATCGGCCTGGCGGCCAACGCCTACCTCGCCGAGCGCAACGTCTTCCCCATGAGCAGCACGGCCGGCGCGGGGAGGGGCGTGGGCCATTCGTGGCTGGCGATGATCCTCCCCGAGCTGGACCAGCGCCCGCTGTTCAACGCCTACAACTTCCGACTGGAGAACCACGCGCCGGCCAATCGGACGGTCGTCGGGACGACGATCTCGACCTACCTCTGCCCGTCGAACCCGCTGTCGACCGCCCCGCTGGCGTCGGGGCGGATCATCCGTGCCGACGGCTCGGCGTACCCCGACGGTTCGGCTTTCGCCCGCAACCACTACGCGGCCAACTGGGGCGGCGGGCTGTCGGCGGCGGGCCAGGACTTCGCCCGGGAGAAGGGGAACTATCGGGGCGTCATGATGACCGTGCGCCTCGTCACCCCGCGCGGCCCGACGTTCTGCGTGCGTCCCCAGGACATCCGCGACGGCCTGTCGGGCACGCTGCTCGCGGGCGAGAAGCGCGACGGCCAGGGCTGGTCCGTCGGCGGCTACGGCGGCGCCGACTTCGACGCCGCGCCCGCCCCCCTCGCGGCCGACGTCCCCGCCCTCCGCACGCTGATTACCGGCTCGTTCCACTCAGCCGTGGCCAACTTCGTCTACTGCGACGGCAGCGTCCGCGGCCTGAAGCCGACCCTCAACCCCAAGGTCTGGTACGCCATCCTCACCCGCGACGGCCGCGAGCCCGTCGGGAACGACAACTATTAGATGAAGCCTGGAGGATCGCCATGGACCGTCGCGCCGGGCTAACCCTCACCGATACGCTGGTGATCCTCGCCATCGTCGCCGTCGGCCTTGGCTTCGTGCTGCCGATGCTCCAGTCGCCCCGGATGATCGTCTGTCGGGTGTACTGCGACAACAACCTGAAGAACATCGCGCTGGGCGTGAATCAGTATTGCCTGCGCGAAGGATCCTTCCCGGTGAACACCACGGCCACGCCGACGAGCGGGCTGGCGCATTCCTGGATGGCGCTGGTCATGGCCGACGTGGACGAGGCGGGCATCTACAACAACTACAACTTCGCCGTCCCCCACGACTTCGACGCCGCCGCGTCCGGCGCCACGCCCAATTCCGACCTGGCCTCGACGGGCATAAGAATCTTCCGATGCCCGGAAAACCGCCTGGGGTCTCGGATCGACCGGGCCTTCGCCCCCAGCGACTACGGGGCCAACTGGGGCGGCGGCCGGCTGCCGAGCCTCGGCGACGACTTCGCGAGGACCCGGGGGAACAATCGCGGCGTGATGATCCCCGTCGGCTTTCCCTGCCCGCGCGGACTGACGGCCGCCGTCCGACCGCGCGACGTGACCGACGGCCTGGCGACCACGGTGCTCCTAGCGGAGAAGCGCGACGGCCGGGGCTGGGCCGTCCCCGGCCTCGGCGGCGGCGACTTCGACGTCGCGACCTCCCCCGCCCCGCCGGATCGGCCCGAGGGCCGCGCCGTCGTCTCCGGCTCCTTCCACGGCTCCGACGGCGAGTTCATCAACGCCGCCTTCGCCGACGGCTCGGTCCGCCCCCTCCGCCGCTCGACGGCCCGCGCGGTCTGGTACGCCCTCGTCACCCGAGACGGCGGCGAGCCCGTCGGGAGCGATGCCTACTGATGAAGGCGGAATGGTCTCCATCACCCCTGTTCACCGGTGGCCATTCGTGTGGTAGAGTTCCGGGCGGCCCCAGACCATGTGGCGACCCGCCGTCGCCGGGCCGGGACGGGAGGGGCGAGGCCGAAGCGAAGCCGACGAAACCGGGGATGCGAGCGTGGCCGGGCCTGATCGCCAGCGCAAGGTGATTCACGTCGACATGGACGCCTTCTATGCGTCCGTCGAGCAGCGCGACGACCCCGACCTGCGCGGGAAGCCCATCGCGGTCGGGGGCTCGCGGGAGCGGGGCGTCGTGGCGGCCGCGAGCTACGAGGCCCGTCGGTTCGGCGTCCGCTCCGCCATGCCGTCGGTCACCGCCAAGCGGAAGTGCGCCGAGCTGATCTTCGTGAAGCCGCGGTTCGACGTCTACCGGGCGGTGTCGCGCCAGATCCGCGCCATCTTCGCCGAATACACGCCGCTCATCGAGCCGCTCTCGCTCGACGAGGCCTATCTCGACGTCACCGAGAACCTGAAGGCCGTGGCCTCGGCGACCGACGTCGCCGAGCAAATCCGGGCCAGGATCCGAGCCGAGACGGGCCTGACCGCCTCCGCCGGGGTCTCCTACAACAAGTTCCTGGCGAAGATGGCCTCCGACGAGAACAAGCCCGACGGCCTGTTCGTCATCACGCCGAGGATGGGCCCCGCCTATGTCGAGGCCCTGCCGGTGGGGAAGTTCCACGGGATCGGCCCCGCGACCCGGGCCAGGATGGAAGGGCTCGGGATCTTCACCGGCACCGACCTGAAAGCCAGGACGCTCGACTTCCTGCGGGAGCATTTCGGCAAGGCGGGCCTGTATTACTACTGGCTGGCCCGGGGCGTCGACGAGCGTCGCGTCTCGCCCGACCGCGTCCGCAAGTCGGTCGGCGCGGAGACGACGTTCAGCGCCGACCTCTTCACGCCCGAGGAGGCCCGCGCGGCCCTCGATCCGCTGATCACCAAGGTCTGGACCTACTGCGAGGACGCGAGCATCCGGGGGCGGACGGCGACGCTCAAGGCCAAGTACGCCGACTTCCAGCAGATCACCCGCAGCCGGACGGTCGACGAACCGGTCGAGTCGCGGGCCATGCTCGAAGAGATGGTCATCGCGCTCGCCGAGCCGCTCTTCCCCGTCAGCAAGGGCATCCGGCTGCTCGGCGTGACCATCTCCTCGCTGGATGTCGAGTCGACGCCACGCCCCGGGCAGCAGCTCCGCCTGCCGTTCCAGGGGTCGTGACCGCAACGGGTCCTCCTTCGCCGGGCGGCCGCCGTCCACCAGCTCCGCGAGGAAGAAAACCAGAATCCTGAAATCGCCGATCCCTCGCCGCGGATCATGGGGGGGATTGCGTGTCCCGCTCTTTCACAATCCGGGATCGGTCCAGGGGGGCAAGGGCGACCCTCGCGAGAAGAAATGTCGAGAACCTGCTCTGTAGAAAACATCGCCAGAGAGGCGTGCCCCCCCTTCTCCCCTCGTGGGAGAAGGTGCCCCGAAGGGGCGGATGAGGGGGGCGCGACCGGCGGCCTGGGTCTTCCCCCTCATCCGGCCTTCGGCCACCTTCTCCCACGAGGGGAGAAGGGATTCTTGTCGTTGCCCATCTCAAGGTTTTCTACAGAGCATCGAAAACCCGAAATCCTCGATCCCCCGCGACGAACCATACGAGTGATCGACGGCCCCGCTCTTTCACAATCCGGTATCGGTCCAAAGGGTCGCGGAGAGGCCGCCAGGGCCCACCCGCCACGCCGATCATGACGCGGCCCGCGATCGGCCGCGTCGTCGGGGCGTCATGTCCGCTCCGGCGCGACGCATCACGCCGACCGCCGGCGACGGTCGAAAAGTGCATTCGAAAACGACGAACGAAGCCAACCGATTTTCGCCGCAAGCCATTGCCCTCATCCACATTACACCCAACACACGGCAAGCGCCGGCGCGCGAACGAAGCCAACCGCGGGGGAGGCCGGGTCGACGCCGTCGGGGGGTCGAGTCCCCGGAATCCGTATCGATGGAGCGGGTCCTGCCTCCTTTCGGGGGGCCCGCGCGAGGGATAGGATGTGGCTTTCGCGCGGCCGTCTCGTCGCGCGTCTCCACAGGCTCCGCGAGGGCAGATCGCCATGAGCAAATCCCTCTCCGCCCCGTCGAAGGTCGCGCTCGCGACCGCCTGCGTCGTCGCGATGGCGGCGCTGGCCGCCGCCCCGGCCCGCGCGCAGACGATCGTCGTCCCCGCGAGGTCCGGCGGCCTGGTCCCGACCATGCGGGCGGACGACCTGGTCGCGTCGCCGGCCCCGCATCAGGTCTTCCAGCGCGGGGCCGACGGCACCGCCGACATCCCCGTGACGCTCGGCGACACGCTCAAGGGCGCGCAGAACGTGGCCGTCGTCCTGACCGCCATGGGGCCGGTCGCCATCCCCCCCCCGCCGGGCCCGATCGCGCTGGTCGACGGCAAGCTCCTCGGCGTGCCGACCGGCGGCCCGTACAACGTCCGCGTGCTGTACCAGGACGCCGCCGGCGCGCCCCAGAACGTCGAGGTCGGCCCGATCTACGTCGGCGACCTCTGGGTCCTGGCCGGCCAGTCGAACATGGAAGGCGTCGGCGACCTGGTCGACGTCACCCCGCCCGACCCGAGGGTCTCCGCGCTGGGGATGGACGGCAAGTGGGTCCAGGCCGCCGAGCCCCTGCACTGGCTCGTCGACTCCCCCGACCCGGTCCACTCCGGCGACCCCGCCACCCGCGAGCAGCGCTCGGCCGACCAGCACAAGAACCGCACCAAGGGTGCCGGCCTGGGGCTGCCGTTCGCCGCGCGGATGGTCGAGGCCACCGGCGTCCCCGTCGGCCTGGTGACGGCCGCGCACGGCGGCACCAGCATGGGCCAGTGGGACCCCGCGAAGAAGGGCGAGGGGGGCGACAGCCTGTACGGCTCCATGCTGCGGCAGGTCCAGCTCGCCGGCGGCCGGGTCAAGGGCGTGCTCTGGTATCAGGGCGAGAGCGACTCGTCCCCCGAGGCCTCCCCCAACTTCGAACGGGCCTTCACCGACTTCATCGCCGCCGTCCGCGCCGACCTCGGCCAGGCCGACCTCCCCTTCTACTACGTCCAGATCGGCCGCTTCGCCATCGCCGGCGACTCCGCCGGCTGGAACCGCGTGCAGGAGGCCCAGCGCGTCATCCCCGAGCGCGTGGCGAACACCGCGGTGATCTCGGTGATCGACCTGGAGCTTGACGACGCGATCCACGTCGGCACCCAGGGCCTGAAGCGCGCCGGGGCGAGGCTGGCCAAGATCGCCCAGCGGCAGCTCTACGGCATGATCGGGGCCACCACGCCCACGTTCGACCGCGTGGGCCTCGGCCCGAACAATACGCTGGAGGTCCGGTTCCGGGGCGTCAACGTGTCCGTCCCGCGGCCGGGCGAGGTCGTCCCCGGCGGCGTGATCGTCCCCGTCGCGTCGACCGGCCTCAGGCCGGAACTGCACATCGGCGGCTTCTCGATCCGCGACGCCCAGGGGAACCTGCTGCCGCTGATCTACGAGGCGAAGGTCGGCCGGGGGCGCGACACGGTCGTCCTGAAGCTGTCGGGCGCGGTGCCGCCGGGCTCGTCCCTCTGGTACGGCCACGGCTACGACCCGTACTGCAACCTGACCGACGCCGCCGACATGGCCGTCCCGGTCTTCGGCCCGATCGCGCTCGACCCGATCCTGCCCCCCCCTCCCCCCGCCGCCAAGCCCGAGGAGGAGAAGGCCGAGGCCGCCCCCGCGCCCGTCAAGGCCCTCATCATCACCGGCGACGAGGTCGGCGCCCACGACTGGAAGGCGACCGCCCCGGCGCTCAAGGCCATCCTGTCGGAAGGGGGCAAGATCGCCGTCGACATCACCGAGACCCCGGCGAAGGACCTCACCGACGAGAACCTGGCGAAGTACGAAGTCTTCGTCCTGAACTACCGCGACACCGACAAGGGGGGCCCGGACACCAAGTGGTCCGACGCCAACAAGGAAGCCCTCATGAAGGCCGTGCGCGAGGGGAAGGGCCTGGTCTCCTACCACTTCGCCTCCAGCGCCTTCACCAACCCCAACTGGGAAGAGTATGAGAAGGCGCTCGGCGGCTGGCGGAAGCAGGGCTTCCACGGCCCGCCGCACGCCTTCAAGGTGAAGAAGACCGACGCCGACCACCCCGTCTCCGCCGGCCTCGACGCCGAGTTCGACCACGTCGTCGACGAGCTGTACCAGAACTCGGTGATGCCCGAGGGCGCCGTCGTCCTGGCGACCGCCTTCTCCGACCCGGAGAAGCCCCGCGGCACCGGCAAGGACGAGGCCGTGATCTGGGTCAACCCCCACGGGAAGGGCCGCGTCTTCACCTGCGTCCTGGGCCACACCGTCGAGGCCCTCAACGACCCCAACGTCGCCCCCTGGCTCCGCCGCGGGACCATCTGGGCCGCGGGCGGCCAGCTCGACTGAGCGGGCCGGGACACGCGAAGGAGAGAGAAACCATGAAGGCATTTCGATTCGTCGCGGCCCTGCTCGCGGCCGGCGCGCTCGTCGCGCCGGCCCTGGCCGAGGGCCCCAGGGAACGCCGGCTGTCGCGCGAGGAGTATCGCGACAAGATGAAGGGGGGATGGATCGGCCAGATGGCGGGCGTCGGCGTCGGGGCGCCGACGGAGTTCCGCTGGCAGGGGGCGATCGTCCCGGCCGACCAGGTCCCGGCGTGGACGCCCGAGACCATCAACCAGTTCGACCAGGACGACCTCTACGTCGAGATGACGTTCCTCCGCACCCTCCAGACCCATGGACTGGACGCCTCGACGCGCCAGGCGGGCATCGACTTCGCCAACAGCAAGTACCCCCTCTGGCACGCGAACAAAGAGGGGCGGAGCCGGCTCCGCGAGGGGATCGCCCCGCCCGACAGCGGCCACCCCGCGTTCAACGAGCACGCCGACGACATCGACTACCAGATCGAGGCCGACTTCTCCGGCCTCATCGCCCCCGGCCTCCCCAACACGGCGATCCAGCTCGGCGAGACCTTCGGCCGGCTGATGAACCACGGCGACGGCCTCTACGGCGGCCAGTTCGTCGGCGCCATGTACTCCGAGGCGTTCTTCGAGACCGACCCGGAGAAGATCGTCCGCGCCGGGCTCGCCGCCATCCCGAAAGAGAGCCAGTACCACGAGTGCGTCTCCGACGTGATCGAGTGGCACCGCGAGCATCCCGACGACTGGGAGGCCGCCTGGCGGAAGATCGAGGACAAGTACCAGAAGAACCCCGGCTACAGGCGCTTCTCGTGCAGCAAGGACGAGAAGGAGCCCTACAAGTTCAACATCGACGCCAAGATCAACGGCGCGTACATCGTGATGGGCCTGCTCTACGGCGGGGGCGACCCCTGGAAGACCATCGTGATCTCCACCCGCTGCGGGCAGGACTCCGACTGCAACCCCTCCAACGCCGCCGGCATCCTGTTCACGGCCATGGGCGCGTCGAAGCTGCCCCCGGAGTACACCAGCGCCCTCGACACCAAGACCAAGTTCAACTCCACCGACTACTCGTTCGCCGACCTGATCGCCGTGTGCGACGACCTCGCCGCGCAGGCCGTGACGAAGGCCGGCGGGAAGGTCGAGAAGTCGGCCGACGGCGCCGAGACGTTCGTGATCCCCATCCTGACGCCCCGCCCCTCCGCCCTCGAATCGTGCTGGGAGCCCGGCCCCAAGGCCGGGAGCCGCTTCACCGCCGAGGAGATGGCCCAGATCCGGGAGAAGGACGAATGAGCACGCGAACCCTCCTGGCCCGCGTCGCCCTCGTCGCCGCCCTCGCCGCCCCCGCGGGGGCGGCCGAGCCGACGAAGATCGACCTGATGACCAGGGCCGGCTGCGACTCGGTGAAGGCCGAGTGGCGCTGGCACGACGTGACGCTGGTGCCGGTCGAGGGCAAGAACCCCGACGGCTCCGCGAACAAGACGTACAACTACGAGCCCCGCGCCATGGCCGCGGACTACGACGACTCGGCCTGGGAGGTGATCGCCCCGGAGACGCTGAAGGACCGCCGCTCCACCGGCCAGATCTGCTTCTGCTGGTACCGCGTGAAGGTGACGCTGCCGCCGGGCGTGGAGGGCAAGCGCGTCTTCTTCCAGACCACCGTGGACGACTACGGCGAGGTCTGGGTCGACGGCGAGCTGCCCTTCAAGGTGGGCCAGGCCGGCGGGAACGTGGCCGCCGGCTTCAACGTCCCGAACCGCGTCGAGCTGGCCGACCCCGCGCCGGGCAAGACGTACTCGCTGGCCGTCTTCGGCATCAACGGCCCCATCTCCGCGACCCCCACCAACTGGATCTTCCTCGGCCCGACGTTCCTGGAGATCGTCGACAAGGACGCCAAGTGAGGAGCGGCCGGCGGTCCCCCCCTCGGGGGGGACGACGCCCATGCGCCAGAACATGAGCCATGGCGACACATCACCGACCGCCCCCGTGGCCGCGTCCGCGCGCGTGGCCTCGGTGGACGCGATGCGGGGGCTGACGATCCTGCTGATGGTGTTCGTCAACGACCTGGGCCCGTCCGCGCCCCGGTGGCTGGGCCACATCCAGCCGCCGGACGCCGACGGGATGACGGTCGCCGACCTGGTCTTCCCCTGGTTCCTGTTCATCGTCGGCGTCTCGATCCCGCTGGCTTCCGAACGCGCCTCCGCCCGCGGCGCGACGACGGCGGGGCAGTTCGGCCACGTCCTGGCCCGCTCCGTCGGCCTGATGGTCCTCGGCGTGATCTCCAACAACTCGGGCGCCGACCGCTCGCTGGGTGGAGGGTCGTGGGGGCCGCTCGCCTTCATCGCGATCCTGCTCGCCTGGTCGGTCCCGCCGGATGGGCCGGCGGGGAGGCGCGCGGCGTTCCTGGCCTTGAAGGGGGCCGGCGCGTTGGGGCTGCTGGCCTTGCTGGCGACCTACCGCCGCGAGCCGGTCGACACGTCGTTGTTCCTCGTCGGGCCGGTCGAGGGCTGGGCCTGGCTGCGGACGGGGTGGTGGGGGATCCTCGGCCTGATCGGCTGGTCGTACCTCGTCGCCGCGACGTTGACGCTCTGGCTCGGCCGGCGTCGCGAATGGCTGGCCGGCGCGACGGGCGTGCTGATCCTCGTCCACCTGGCGATGCGGAACGGCGGCCCGTTCGGCCGGGTGGCGTCGAAGCCATGGCTGGGGCCGATCCGGCCGCTGATCGACCGCCTGGAATCGGCGACGGACGCGATCGGCGCCTACGTGAATCTCGGCGAGGTGGCGGGCTCGCTGGCGGCGGTGGTCATGGCGGGCTGCCTGCTCGGCTCGACCCTCCGGCGCGACTCCGACGCGCGCTCGCCCCGCGAGCGGGCGGGCTGGGCGCTGACGTTCGCGCTCGGCCTGTTCGTCGCGGGGCTGGTCGCGGACACGTTCGAGGGGATCAACAAGATCGCCGCCACGCCGACGTGGTGCCTGTGGAGCGCGGGCCTCGCCGTCTTGCTCTGGCTGTCGTTGTACCTCATCATCGACGTCGCCGGCCGTCGCGGCTGGACGGCCGTCGTCCGGCCGGCCGGCGCGAATCCGCTGATCGCCTTCTTCCTCCACCCGATCGTCCTCGCGGGCCTGTCGATGGCCGGCCCGTCGCGCGCGGTCCTGGGCTACAAGCTCTCGGCGAGCCCCGGCGTGGTCGTCGCCGGCTCGCTCGTCATGGCTCTCTCCGTCTGCGCCCTGACCGGCCTGCTCGCGCGGGCGGGGCTGCGGGTTCGACTCTGATCGCGAGCGAACATGGTCATGCGATGCTCCGTCACACCGCCCTCCGGTCGGCCCTCCTGCTGGCCCCCCTCCTCCTGATCCCCGCCGCGCGGGGCGACTCTCCGCTGCCCGTCGGGCCGGCCCCCGCCGCCCTGCCGACGCCCCACTTCCCCGACCGCCTGCACGCCTTCGTCTGGCGGAACTGGGAGCTCGTGCCCGCGGCGAAGCTGGCCGAGGTGGTCGGGACCGAGCCCGATCGGATCGAGGCCGTCGCCGCGTCGATGGGCCTCCCCCCCGCGCCCGGGCTGGACGACGAGGCTCGCTCGCGCGTCTACATCACGATCCTCAGGCGCAACTGGCACCTGCTGCCGTATGAGCAACTTCTGACGCTCCTGGACATGACGCCGGAGCGGCTGGCGTTCGCGCTGCGCGAGGACGACTTCCTGTTCATCAAGCTCGGCAACCTCAAGCCGGCCTGCGAGCCGCTGCGCTACTCCGAGCCGTCCCCCGAGGCCGCGGCGCGGGCGGCGGCGATCAAGGCGCTGGTCTCCGAGCGGTTCGGCGCCGCCCTCGCCGAGCCGGGCGAGCCGCCGATGGCGTTCGCCCGCCGGTGGGAGGAGGCCACGCCGCGCGAGCGTCCCGAGCGGCCCGCGACGGACGCCGAGCCCCGCATCGTCTCGTCGTACTTCGCGACCTTCGGCGACGGCCTGGCCGAGCCCGGCGGCGACGGCTTCCCCGACGGCCTCCTCGCCGAGCTGGCCGACCAGGGCGTCAACGGCGTCTGGTTGCACGTCGTCCTTCGCACCCTCGCGCCGGGCGGGCCGGACTTCCCCGAGTTCGGCGAAGGGTGGGAGAACCGCCTGGCCAACCTGCGGGCGCTCGTCGACCGCGCGAAGAGGCACGGCATCAAGGTCTACCTGTATCTGAACGAGCCCCGCGCGATGCCGCTGGCGTTCTACGACGACCGGCCCGAGATGCGCGGGGTCCGCGACGGCGAGCACGCGACGATGTGCACGTCCGACCCGCGCGTCCGGTCGTGGCTGAAGTCGTCCGTCGAGCACGTCACGCGCGAGGTCCCCGGCCTCGGCGGCGTCATCACCATCACGGCGTCCGAGAACTACACCAGCTGCGCGTCGCACGGCCGGATCGCGGAGTGCCCGCGATGCTCCAAGCGGACCGCGGCCGAGGTGATCGCCGAGGTGAACGGGATCATCGACGAGGGGCTCCGCGCCGGCGACCCGTCGACCCGGCTGATCGCCTGGGACTGGGGATGGCTCGACCCGGCGCAGGCCGCGGCTACCATCGCCGCCCTGCCCCGCGGCGCTTACCTCCAGACGGTCTCCGAGTGGGACCTGCCGATCGATCGCGGCGGCGTGAAGTCGAAGGTCGGCGAATACTCGCTGTCGGCGGTCGGCCCGGGCGAGCGGGCCAAGCTGCGATGGGGGCTGGCGAAGGAGGCGGGGCTGAAGACCTCGGCGAAGCTCCAGCTCAACGTGACGTGGGAACTGGCGTCGGTCCCGTCGATCCCGGCGTATGACAACGTCGCGGAGCTGTTCCGGAACCTGTCCGCCGCCGAGGTCGATTCGATGATGCTGGGCTGGTCGCTGGGGGGCTACCCCTCGCCGCAGATCCGCGTGGCCCAGGAGTTCTCGCGGGATCCGTCCGCGACCCCCGACGCCGTGCTCGACCGCGTCGCCGCCGAGCGCTACGGCCCCGAGGCCGTCGCCGACGTCCGCCGCGCGTGGTCGGCGTTCAGCCGGGCGTTCCGCGAGTACCCCTACGGCGGCGTCGTCTACACCGGCCCGCAGCACGTGGGCCCGGCGAACATCCCGTTCGCCGAGCCGACCGGCTACCGCGCCACGATGGTCTGCTTCCCCTACGACGCCATCGACGACTGGCGCGGGCCGTACCCCGCCGAGGTCTTCGCCGACCAGTTCGGCAAGGTCGCGAGCGGCTGGGCCGAGGGGCTCCCCGCGCTCCGCGACGCGGTCGCCAAGGCGCCGGCCGAACTCCGCGCGACGGCCGAGCTGGACCTGGGCGTCGCCGAGGCCGCCGGCCTGCACTTCGAGAGCGTCGCGAACCAGGCCCGGTTCGTCATGGCCCGCGAGGCCGGCGACCGCGAGGCCATGGCCCGGCTGCTCGACGCCGACGCCCGCGCCGCCGTGGCGCTGTACTCGCTCGCCCGTCGCGATTCCAGGCTGGGGTTCGAGGCGTCGAACCACTACTTCTACCGGCCGCTGGACCTGGTGGAGAAGGTCATCGCCTGCGAGGACGTCAAGTCTCGCGTGGCGGCCGATCGCTGACGCGTCGACCGCGCGGGTCGGGCTCGCCCCGCCCCGCGCGGCGCCCTCAGGAGGCGGCGCGGGCTGAGGCGTTGAGCTTGCGGATGGCCCGGAGTTCCAGCTTGCGGACCCATTCGCGGGTGACGCCCAGGCGCTCGCCGATCTCCTTGAGGGTGAGCGGCGTGACGCCCCGGAGGCCGTAGCGATAGGTCAGCACCATCCGCTCGCGCTCGTCCAGGATGCTCATGCGGCGGACCATCTCGGCGCAGGCGTCGCCGGTCTCCAGGCCGGAGGTCGGACCGTCGCCCGGGTCGACGGAATCGTCGGGCGACCAGTAGTCGTCCTCGTCGGCGGCCGAGCCCTCCAGCTTGAGCTGGTTGGCCCGCTTGGCCTTCGCCACCAGCGAGCGCTGGAGTTCCGAGAGGCCCAGGCTGTCGGCGATCTCCTCGAACAGCGGCGGGCGGCCCAGGTCGCGGGTCAGCGAGCGTTCGGCGCGGCGCCACTTGGTCAGCAGGCCGACCATGTGGGCCGGGATCCGGATGGTGGTCGCGGTGTTGATCAGGGCGAAGCGGATCGACTGCTTGATCCAGTAGCCGGCGTAGGTGCTGAAGCGGACGCCGAAGGCGGGGTCGAACTCCTGGACGGCGCGGATGAGGCCGAGGTTCCCCTCGCCGATCAGGTCGTCCAGCATCATCCCCCGGCCCTGGTAGTCGCGGGCGATCCGCACGACCAGGCGGAGGTTGGCCCGGATCATCTGGCTCTTGGCGTCGGCGTCGCCCAGGGCGATCCGCCGGGCCAGCACGCGCTCCTCCTCGGCCGACAGCAGGGGGGTCTCGTTGATGTCGTGGAAGTAGGTCTGGAGGTCGTGCGAGGCGCCGTCCGTCGCGGTGAAGCGAGACATGAGCGTACTCCCGGCCCTGGTGCCGTCTCGTGGGTTCAGCCTTGAAGTCGGCCCGCTCGATGCTCGGCGGGCCCTCCCGCGGGGTGGGGCGGGACTCGTCGTCGTCCCGCGTCGGCCTCTCGGCCGGCGTCCATCGCCTCCACCCTTGGGGCAACACATGGCTAGTTGCGGCCGGATGAAAAAAGCGGACATGGTCCCGGGAAATTTTCGGCCGGGTCCCGAGGACGGCGTCGATACGCCCGCGCGCGTTACGACGTGGGCCCGGATCCCCGCACTCGGGCCGGCCGGATGGGCCGCGCGTCCCCCCCGGAAGACCGTCGCGACCGGCCCGAACGCTTTTTTCAACATGGGGCTGGATATTCTCGACCTCCGAGCGTTTAATTAACAGGAACGCGGAGGCCGCCTCCATGCACGTACCGGGGCCACGGAGGCGGCCCATCTCCCTCGGTTCCCGCGCGACGGTCCCCGGACGGGGCCCGGCCGGCGCGGGGGCGTCGTGGCCCCCGACGATGGCCCGGCCGACACTTTCCAGGGCGGGGGACGTCCGATGGCGGAAGCGCAAGCGCGGATGGAAGGCGCGGACGAGGGCGAGTCGCGCGACGTCGCGGATCTGGTCGCGCGGGCCCGCGCGGGGGACCAGGAGGCGATACGGGCGTTCGTCCTCCGCTACGAGGACGAGCTGCGCCAGATGGCGCGGGGCCGCCTGCCCCGCCGGCTGCGCGGCCAGCTCGAGTCGATGGACATCGTCCAGGCCGTCTGGCAGAGCTTCTTCACCGAGGCGGGGGCGGGCCCGAAGGACTTCGAGAACTCGCGCCACCTCCGCGGGTTCCTCGCCGGGATGGTCCGCAACAAGGTGTACGAGCAGGACCGCCGGCTCACCCGCACGGAGAAGTACGCCATCGCGCGCGAGGAGCCGCTGTACGTCCGCCGGGGCGACCGCGAGGTCGCGCGGGAGGTGCCGGCGCACGACCCCACCCCCAGCCAGAACGTCCAGGCGCGCGACCGGCTGGCGCTGCTGACCGCGGGCCGGCCGGAGCGCGAGGCCGAGATCCTCCGGCTCCGCCGCGACGGCATGACGGTCGACGACATCGCGGCGCGGCTGGGCGTCAACGAGAAGACCGTGCGCCGGGCCATCGAGGCGGCGAGGGTCCGCATGGAGGCCCGGGGATGGTCGTGAAGGCGGGCGGATCGGCCGCCGGGATCGGCTCGTGGGATCGCCCCTCGGCCGTCCCGCGGTCGGATCCCTCCGACCTCTTCTCCGCCGCGATCGACGACCTGACCGGCCGCTGGGCGCGGGGCGAGCCCGTCCGCGCCGAGACCTACCTGTCCGCCGGCCGCGGCTGGCCGGCCGAGCGCGCCGTGGAGCTGGTCTACCGCGAGTACCGCATGGCGGCCGAGGCCGGGCTCGAGCCCTCGATGTCGGCCTACCTGGAGCGGTTCCCCGAACATCGCGGGGCGCTGGAGCGGCTGCTGACGCTCGACGCCGCCTGCCCCGATTCGCTCCTGGGCCGGCTCGGGGCGCTCGACGGCGACGACGACCCCCTGCCGATCGCCGGCGACGCGATCGGCCCCTATGTCCTGGAGCGTGAGCTGGGCGAGGGGGCGTTCGCGCGGGTCTTCCTCGCGCGCCAGGCCGACCTGGCCGACCGCCCGGTCGTGGTGAAGATCACGACCCGGCCGACCCGCGAGCCCTGGCTGCTGGCCCGAGCGCGGCACCCGAACATCGTCGAGGTGCTGACCCACGCCGAGGTCGACGACGGGGCGTTGCAGCTCATCGCCATGCCGTTCCTGGGGGGCGCGTCGCTGGCGGCCGTGCTGGCCCGGCGGCGGTCGCGGGCCGCCGGGGGGCGGGCGTCGCGGTTCCTGGAAGACCTGGACGCCGCGGCGGCGCCGGAATTCCGCCACGTGGGCGCGCCGGGGCCCTCGCGGGCGATCCTGCGGGCGACGGGCGACGCCGGGGCCTTCGCCTGGATCGCCGCCCGGCTCGCCGAGGCGCTCGACCACGCCTCAAGGCGGGGCGTGGCCCACGGCGACGTCAAGCCGTCGAACGTCCTGGTCGCGGCCGACGGCGCGCCGATGCTCCTGGACTTCAACCTGGCGCAGGACTGGACGGGCGACGACGGGGCGGACGTCGGCGGGACGATGGCCTACATGGCCCCGGAGCGGCTGCTCGCCCTGGCCGGCGAGGGCCCGTCGGCCGTCGACGACGAGCGGGCCCACCGGGCCGACGTCTACTCCCTGGGCGTGGTCCTGCTGGAATCGCTGACCGGCTGGCTCCCGTCCGACGGCGTCGCCCCCGGTCGCGGGGCGGGCCGGGAGGAGCTGATCTCCGCCGCCCGCGCCATGACCGAGGCGCGGCGACGCCCCGCCTGGCTGATCCGCCGCGCCGAGGCCCACGCCGGCCGGTCGCTGCCGGCGGGGCTGCGGGCGATCCTGCGGCACTGCCTGGCGCCCGACCCCTCCGGGCGGTACGCGCGGGGGCTGGAGCTGGCCGAGGACCTCGACCGCTGGCGCGTCGACCGCCCGCTGGCCTTCGCCCCCGAGCCCTCGCGGCTGCACGCCGTCGGCCGCTGGGCCCGGCGTCGCCGCCGCCCCCTGGCCTCGGCCGCCGCCGTCCTGCTGGCCGTCGGCCTCGTCGCCTGGTTCGCGCTCGGCAACCGATCCGCCCAGGCCAACCTCGACCGGGCCGCCGCGCACAAGTACGACCAGCTCGTGAACCTGCCGGACTCCCGCGCCCTGCATTACGAGCACCCGGGCGAGGACTTCCGCCGCCGTCGCCCCGCCGTCATCGTGGCCGACGCCCTCCGCGCGCTGGGCCTGTACGGCGTCGCGGACGACCCCGCCTGGCGGACCCGCGACGACTTCGCCCGCCTCCCCCGCCACGACCGCGACGACCTGGAGGCGTGGCTGCTGGAGCAGGCCCTGCGCTACGGCCGCGCCCTCGCCCGCCGCGACGACTCCCCCGAGGACTGGCTCCGCGCCCGGCACGTGCTGGACAACGCCGCCGGCGACGCCCCCCCCGCCGCGATGGCCGAACTCCGCCGGCGGCTGACCCGCCGCATCGGCGACGGCGACGCCCCCCCCGCCCCGGCCCGGCCCGTCGACCCGGCACTCGACGCCTACCTCCGGGGCGTCTCCGCGGAGATCGACGACGACGAGGCCCCGGGGGACGTGGACGTCGGAGCCCGCCGCGCGGCCGGCTTCCACGCCGAGATGCTGGCGATCCGCCCCAGGTCGTTCTGGGGCCGGTACCGCGCGGCCGTCGTCGCCTACTCGCTGTCCCGCTGGGACGAGGCCGCGGACGGCCTCCGCGCCTGCCTGGAGCTGCGCCCGGAGAACCCCGTCCTCCACGGCCTCTACGCCTCCTGCCTGGAGAGGCTGGGGCGCGCGGAGGAGGCCCTGGAGTGGTGCGACCGCGGCGTCGCCCTGGCCCCCGACCACGCCGAGCTGGTGCAGGTCCGCGCCTTCGTCCGCGCCTCCGGCCCGTCGCTGGACGCCCTGAAGGGGGACATCCTCCGCTACGAGCGGCTCCGCGCCGCGCTGCCGGACCACTTCCTCCGCGAGCCCGACGCCGACGGCCTCCCCTCCATCGGCCGCGACCTCCCAATGGGCCCTCGCCGCGACGGGGCCCCTTCCCAGGCCATCGGCGAGGGGGTCGGCCCGTGGGAGCTGGGCGCCCGCGCCGTGCTCGCCTCGCGGATCCTCGCCGGCAAGCCGCTCGACCCCGACCGCCCCCCGACGCGGTCGGAGGCCCCGGACCCGCGCCGGCTCGCCCTGGCGGCCCAGGAGGTGGAGAAGGTGCTGGCGCTGGACCCCTCCAACTTCCCCGCCCGCGTCGAGCGCATGTGCGTGGCCGTCCGGCGCGGCCGCCCCGCCTCGGCCCACCGCGACCTGGGGATCATCCTGGACGACCCCCGCCTCCGCGAGTACGCCCGCGACGAACCCGAGCGCATCCGGGCGCTGCACTACGCCGCCAGCCTCTTCGCCCACGAGCGGGACTTCGTCGCCGCGCTCCGCCTGGCCCGCAAGCTCGTGGACCTGTCGCTGGAGTACCGCGAGCCCCACGCCCGCGCCCTCTACACGCTGGCCGCCGTCGAGGGCTACGGCGCCGGATACAATCCCAAGTGGGTCTCGATCGCCGCCGCGCACCTGGAGCAGGCGACCAGGAACAACCCCAAGTACGAGGCGTGGTTCCGCAACGACACCCTCTTCGACCGGGCTCGCCCCCAGGTCAAGGCGGCCGTCGACGCGATCCGCGCCGCCAGGTCCGCCCCTCCCCCCGCCTGAGCGGCCGGCCGATCACGCGCCGGGCCGATTCCCCGCGCGCATGGCCGCGACGCCGCACGACGAGCAGCCGGAGCCCGTGCCGCACCCGCCGCCCGCCTTGGCCTTCGCCTTCGGCGGCTCGGGGGCGGGATCGGGCGCCGGATCGTCCCCCAGGGCCTCGACGTGGACGTCGAAGTCGCCCGAGACCCGGAACCGCGCCCGGACCATGGCCGGGTCGTACTCGTCCCAGGAGAGGACGTGCAGGACGGTGGAGAGGTCCAGCAGGGGCTCGACGTCCACCAGCTCCAGCGGCCAGCCCTCCTCGTCGACGACGCGGCGGCAGAGGTCGAACCGGGCGTCGCGGAGCCGCTCGGCCTCGCGGGCCAGCTCCAGGTCGGCCGGCGTCGCGGCGCGGAGCACGCGGAAGACGCCGATCGAGTCCTCCCCCGCGCGGGCCCTGGAGGGCTCGGCCTTCAGCACCTCGCCCAGCTCGATCCCGCGCGACGTGCGCAGGACGACGGCCTCGCCACGCGTCGGCGCGGGGGCGTCGGCCGCGAACCAGCCGACCCGCCCCGCCAGCCCGTGGCGGACCAGGCACTCGACGCCCGTCCCGGTTTCGATGACCGCGTCCATGTGTCGCCTCGGTCCTCCGGCCGCCGGCGGCGCTCCCCTGAACGCCGCCGGGACTATACCGTATCATAATCACGGGAGCGCGCCGCGTCCGGTCGTTTCGGGGCGGGCTTCGGTCAGGACGGCGAGGTTGGCCATGAGTCGATCGCGATGTACGTTGAACGTCCGCGGCCTGGACTGCGAGACGGAGGCGGGCCAGATCCGCGCCGCGCTGAAGGGCGCGCCCGGGGTCGAGACGCTGGGCTTCGACCTCATCAACGGCCTGCTCACCGTCGACTACGACGACGAGCGGACCGGCCCGAAGCGCCTGGTCGCGCGCCTGGCCGAGCGAGCCGGCCTGCAGGCCGCCGTCGTCGGCGAGCCCGAGGCCGAGGCGCCCCCTTCCTGGTGGTCGCGCCGCGGGCTCCTGGCGTCGACCGTGGCGTCGGGCCTGGCGCTGGGCGTCGGGCTGCTGCTTCACCACCTCGGCGCGCGGCTGGGAGCGCCCGAGGGGGCCTCGACGGGCTTCCTCGTCCTGGCGATCGTCGCGGGGGGGGTCTGGCTGATCCCCCGGGCGTGGCGGTCGTTGCGCGCCGGCCGGATGGACATCGACGTGCTGATGAGCCTGGCGATCCTGGGGGCCTCGGCGCTTGGCCAGTGGGACGAGGCGGCGACGGTGGCGTTCCTGTTCGGCGTGTCGGAGTCGCTGGAGGCCCTGAGCGTGGCGCGGGCGCGGCGGGCGATCCGGCGGCTCCTGGAGGTCTCCCCGGCCACGGCCGAGCGGATCGGCCCGGACGGCGTGGAGACCGTGCCCGTCGCCGACGTCGCCCGGGGCGACCGCCTGCTCGTCCGCGCCGGCGACCAGATCCCGGTCGACGGCGTGGTCGTGGAGGGGCGTTCGGGCGTCGACCAGAAGTCGATCACCGGCGAGTCCACGCCCGTCGAGCGCGGGGTCGGCGACCCGGTGTACGGCGGCACGATCGTCGGCGACGGCACCATCGAGGTCGAGGCGACCCACCCCATCGACGAGTCGCTGATCTCGCGGATCATCGACCAGGTGCGCGCCGCGCAGGCCGGCCGGGCGCCGGTGGAGCGGCGGATCTCGCGATTCGCGCGGTGGTACACGCCGATGGTGGTGGCCGTGGCCCTCGCGTCCGTCCTGACGCCGACGGCGTACGCCTGGGCGACGGGGGGGCCGGCCTGGGAGACGTTCCTGGCGTGGTTCGCCAAGGGCCTGGTGGTCCTGGTCATCGCCTGCCCGTGCGCCCTGGTGATCGCGACCCCCGTGGCGGTCGTCAGCGGCCTGGCCGCGGCGGCGCGTCGCGGGGTGCTCATCAAGGGGGGCGAGTTCCTGGAGGCCGTCGGCAGGCTGCGGGTCCTGGCGTTCGACAAGACCGGCACGCTGACCCTGGGCCGGCCCGACGTGGTGGAGGTGGTCTCCTCCGGCCCCGGCGGCGAGGCGGAGGTCCTGCGCGTCGCCGCGGCGCTGGGGGACCGCGGCGGGCACGTGCTGGGCAAGGCGATCGCCCGCCACGCGCGGGACCTGCGGATCGACGTCCCCCCCGCCGACGACTACACGGCCGTCCCGGGCAAGGGCGCGCACGGGCGCATCGACGCCGAGCGCTACCACACGGGGAGCCACCGCTACATCGACGAGGCGGGCCTCTGCGCCCCCGAGTTCCACGCCGACATCGCCCGCGCCGAGGACCATCCCGGCACCGAGGTCGCCGTGACGGGCGAGGCCGGGCCGCTGGGCTGGATCCGCCTGGCCGACCGCCCCCGCCCCGAGGCCGCCGCAGTGGTCGCGCGGCTGCACGGCCTGGGCCTGCGGACCGTCATGCTCACCGGCGACAACCCCCGCGCCGCCGCCGCCGTCGCCGCCGAGCTGGGCGTCGACGACCAGCGGGCCGAGCTGCTGCCGGCCGACAAGGTGAGGGCGATCGACGAGTACACGGCCGCCCACGGCCCGACCGGCATGATCGGCGACGGCGTCAACGACGCCCCCGCCCTGGCCGCCGCCCGCGTGAGCATCGCCCTGGGGGGCGTCTCCAGCGGCGCGGCCCTGGAGACGGCCGACGTCGTCTTCATGGCCGACGACCTCCGCCCCCTCCCCTGGCTGGTCGGCCACGGCCGGGCGACGCTCCGCATGATCCACCAGAACATCGCGCTGGCCGTCGGCGTGAAGGCCGTCGTCCTGCTGCTGGCCCTCCTCGGCCTGGCGAACATGTGGATGGCCATCCTCGCCGACGTCGGCACCACCCTGATCGTCGTCGCCAACGCCCTCCGCCTCCTCCGCGCCACCGACCCGACGGCGGCGGCCGTCGGGTGAGCGTGGAGGCCGATGCGATGACTCCGATCCGGCGGTTCGAAGCCATGGTCGCGGAGACGGGCGGGACGCTCGACGCCTTGACGCCACGGGCCGGGCTCAACTTGTTGCTACGCTTCGCCATCGAGGAAGCCGGCGGGGCAAGGATTCGGCTCGAGTGGGGCAATGTCGCGCGGCATGACGACGAGAGCCCCGGCTTCACCTTCCACTGCGAGATGGGGGGAGGATACCCGGAGTGGTTCTCGCTCCTGTTTCGGTTCAATCGGGGCGTGAAGGTCGAACGAGGAGGCCAACCCGAGCCCGCTTGGTGCATCGGGGCCAGCGAGGCCGCCGCGTTCCGAGCCGCGACTGACGCCTGGGGACCTTACCGGGCCCTGGCGGACGCCAAGCCCGCCGGCGCGACGCTAGAGCGACCTTCGGAGACGAGCAATCGACCTTACGACTGCTGGGGAGCGCGAGATCCGGGCTGGCCCGTCGTCTCCATGACGCCGGAGGAGTGGGACCGCGGCGAGGACGTCGCGGCGATGTCGCGTTGGTTCGTCGAATTCGGCCCCGGCGAGCATGACGAACGTGTCCGGCTCATCCACCGCTATCTCCTGGCCTGCTGCCGCCGCCTCTGGCCCATCCTCCCCGCCGGCGGCGACCTTCGGAGGAGCGTGGAGACCGCCGAGCGGTGGCTCGACGGCGAGGCGACTCTTAAGGAGGTCGGCGAGGCGAGCTGGTCGGCCGAGGGAGAATTCATATTCATGACCACGGAACCCGATGACCCGGAGGTCGCTCGATGGGCCCGGGCCGTGGCGTGGCGTTCCGCCGAGGAGATCGACGAAGTCCTCGACCCTGTCCCGCCGGAGCTCGCCCCGCTCCCATACAGACGGCTCCTATCGGCCGCGTATCTCGTCCACGTCGTCGTATTTCCGGGCAACGAGTCGAGGGCCTGGACTTCCGGTCGGAGTCGGCGGCTTCCGGCTTCGCTGCTGCGGGCGGTGGTCGGCGATCCATTCGGTCGTCGACGGTGATTGCGCCCCATTTGCCAGCGATCGGCCCCCTTTTCAATCCAGCATCGCGCGGACCTCGTCCAGCAGCTCGCGGGGGATGAGGACGCCCTCGCGATCGGCGCGGCGGCGGGCGGCGTAGCGGCGGAGGGAGGGGAGGCGGGCCCCCTGGGAGACGACGCCTTCGAAGATCGCCTCGGCGCGGGCGAGGTGGGCGGGGGCGGCTTCGCCGAGCAGGCGGGCCGGGTCGATCGCCAGCAGCAACTCGCCGCCGCGCGGGGCCCCCTTCGCGCCGTCGTCGAAGGCGAGGGAGTCGACGCTGGTCATGTCGCCGACGAGCGGCCCGGCGATCAGCTCGACCATCAGCGACAGGGCCGACCCCTTGTGGCCGCCGAAGGGGAGCATCGCGCCGGCCATGATCGCGGCGGCGTCGGTGGTGGGCGAGCCGTGGGAGTCGACGCCCCATCCCGGCGGCGTGGGGCGGCCCTCGCGGCGATGCAGCTCGATCTCGCCCCGGGCCGCCGCGCTGGTGGCGAAGTCGAAGACGAACGGGTCGCCCCCGGGCCGGGGCCAGCCGAAGGCGATGGGGTTCGTCCCCAGCAAGGGCCGCGAGCCCCCCGCGGGCGCGACCCACGCGTGGCTGGGCGTGAACGCGAACCCGACCAGGCCCCCGCGCGCGATCGCCTCCACCTCCGGGAAGAGCGCCGCGAAGTGGCAACAATCGGTGACGGCCAACGCCGCCACGCCGCACGCGCGGGCCTTCTCCGCCAGCATCGGCAGCCCGCGGCGGAACGCCAGCGGCGCGAACGCCCCGCCGGCGTCGACCCGCGCCAGCCCCGGCGCGACGTCCTTTACGACCGGCTCCGCGTCGAGCGCCACCTTCCCCGACCGGATCGAGTTCATGGCCATCAGCAGCCGGAAGAGGCCGTGCGAACCGCCGCCGTCGCGCTCGCCCATCGCCATCACGTCCGCGCAAGCCTCGGCGTGCGCCGGGGCCAGCCCGTGACGGGTCAGCACCCTCGCCGCCAGGTCGCGGACCTCGTCGATCGTCAGCCGCTCGCGGTCGTCCATCGTGTTCCCCCCGGGGCCGGGACATCCCCGTCCATGATATCCCTCCGCCGCGCGCACGCCGACGGAGGACCGGACGCCTCGCGACTTCGGGGTCGGGACGATCGGGGGCTTTTCCTCGAATGTCGAGGCGTCGTTGTGGTCGCCCGTCCATGGGGCGTGACGCCCCATTCCCTCGGGACGTACAATGGACCGTGGGCGCGAGGCGGGCCGGGGCATTCCCGGCGGCGAACGGGCCGGCGACGCGGCTGTGGTCCGCGAAGGATGGATGGGGCGATGGGTTACGAGTATTCGAAGGTCGAGGACGCGATCCAGGCGCTCAGGGACGGGCGGATCATCATCGTCGTGGACGACGAGGACCGCGAGGACGAGGGCGACTTCATCGTCGCCGCCGAGCGCGCCACGCCCGAGGTGATCGAATTCATGATCACCCATGGCCGCGGCCTGGTCTGCATGCCGATCACCGCCGAGACCGCCGACCGCCTCCGCCTGGGGCCGATGGTCGACC
This sequence comes from Paludisphaera sp., assembly GCF_037189885.1. Taxonomy (NCBI): domain Bacteria; kingdom Pseudomonadati; phylum Planctomycetota; class Planctomycetia; order Isosphaerales; family Isosphaeraceae; genus Paludisphaera; species Paludisphaera sp. The sequence continues at coordinate 114,831 of NZ_JBBCIR010000045.1, read as the reverse complement.
GCAACACGTCGGCCCACGAGACGCCGTACACCATCCCCGTCGACCACGCCTCCTGCCGCACCGGCGTCAGCGCGGCCGAGCGCGCCACCACCATCGCCGCCATCATCGACCCGGCCACCAAGCCGTCCGACCTCCTCCGCCCCGGGCACCTGTTCCCGCTGGTCGCCAAGGAGGGGGGCGTCCTCCGCCGCGCCGGGCACACCGAGGCGACGGTCGACCTCATGAAGCTCGCCGGGCTGAAGCCGGCCGGCGTGCTGTGCGAGATCACCCACGGCGTCGGCATGGCCCGGGGCGAGCGGCTCCAGGCCGTCGCCCGCGAGCACGACCTGCCGATCATCTCGATCGAGGCCCTGATCCGCTACCGCCGCGTCCGCGAGAAGCTCGTGGTCCGCGTCGCCGAGTCCGACCTGCCGTCGAAGTACGGGCGCGGGCGGATCGTCGGCTATCGCGTCCAGCACGAGCCCGGCAACGAGCCCGTCGCCTTCGTCATGGGCGACCTCCAGTCCGCCGAGGCCCCCCTGGTCCGGCTCCACTCCTCCTGCTTCACCGGCGACCTGCTCGACTCCCTCCGCTGCGACTGCGGCGACCAGCTCCACATGGCCCTGGAGATGATCGGCGCCGAGGAGGTCGGGGCGCTGATCTACCTGCCGCAGGAAGGCCGCGGGATCGGCCTGATCGAGAAGATCCGGGCCTACAACCTCCAGGACAAGGGGATGGACACCGTCCAGGCGAACCTCGCCCTGGGCCACCGGGCCGACATGCGCGACTACGGCATCGGCCTGCAGATCCTCAAGGACCTGGGCCTCACGAAGATCCGCCTCCTGACCAACAACCCGAAGAAGACCGACGCCTTCGTCTACTACGGGTTCGACCTGAAGGTGGTCGACCAGGTGGCGATCGTCGCGCCCGAGCACGTCGACCGCCGGCGCTACATGGACGCCAAGCGCGACAAGATGGGCCACATCCTGCCGACGCGCCCCTGCTGCGCCGGCGAGGACGACCGCCCCGCCGGGGCCGACGCCGAGGCCGACGTCGACCGCGACGCGGTGGGGGCCTGAGCCCCACGGGTGTAGCTCCCGATCTCGGGACTCGCTGATGACGTCTTCCCCCTCGCGGGGGAGGACAGGCCGCGAAGCGGTCAGGAGAGGGGGACGACGAGCGCGGACGCTGTTGGAGTCACCAACGGCCTATCCGACCGGCTCCAGATCCCACCGGCCGTCTCGCTTGGCTCCCCCCCCGTCCGGCCCTCCGGGCCGCCTTCCCCCGCCAGGGGGGGAAGCGCGTGATGATGTCCTATTCAAACCCAGGCCCGCGGGCAGTGGCCGGGCTCATCGCGAGAATGTCAGCGTGGGCCCTTCCTCGCCCTCGGCGGGGCCGAAGGTGAACGAGTTGGGGCCGATCCCGGAGATCTTGCCGGCCAGCGGCGGGCCCTCCTCCTGGAACAGGCCCAGGGTGTCGTCCCGATAGCCGGCCATGCCGGTGATCGTCTCCTTGCGGCCCTTCGAGTCGACCTCCCAGGTGAAGACGCCGTCCGCTTCCAAGGTCAGCGTGATCGTCAGGTCGTCGGAGGGACTGGCCGTCCACCGCCCTTGCAGGCTTGCCGGGGGGGGCGGCGGGACTTCGCCCTGGCCGTCGGCCGGCTGGGCCTCGGCGGGGCTCGACTCGCCCTTGGCCACCTGGTCGGCCTTGCGCAGGACCTCGACGAACGAGGCCGCGAGTTCGTCGTCCGGCGCGCTCCGGAGCACCCACTGGAACTGGGCCGCCGCGGCCGCGGCATGTCCCTGCGCCATATAGTGGTACGCCAGCAGGAAGTGGGGCGCCGGGTCGTCGGGCTTCGCCTTGGCCTCGGCCTCGAGCGCCCGGATTTGCGCCGTGTAGGTGGCGACGTCCGAGTACAGGCCGATGAGCGTCTCCCAGTCCCACGCCGGGACCGCGGAGAGGACCGCGTAGACGACCGTCGCCGCCTCGTCGAACCGCCCCAGCGCGAACAGGCAGAGGGCGCGGAACTCGTGGACCGACGGCTCGTCGGGCGTCTGCTTGATCACCTCGTCGATCATCTCCAGGGCGCGGGCGTAATCGCCCGCCTTGAAGACGTCGCGCGCCGCGGCGAAGGCCTGGTCGCTCGTCGCGACGACCTCGGGGGCCGGGGGATCGGCGGCGACGTTGATCGGCCGGGAGTAGTCGAACGCCGGCGCGGGCTGGCCCGCGGCGACGGCCGCGTTGTACGGGTTCGAGTAGTCACCGTAGATCACCGGGGCCGCGACCGTCCCCAGTCCCCAGGTGTCGTACGCGCCGACGCTCCAGGTCGGGAAGTAGTGGTACACCCCCATCGGCCGCGTCATCGGGACGCCGACCACGGCCGGGCGGAACCAGTTGGCCATCGCGCCGACGCCGACGCCCGTCAGCGCGCCGACTCCGAAGCCGGTCCAGAAGCGATCGCCCCCCCGGCCGCCTCGCCAACCGTAGCCGCCCATCCCCGGCCCCCAGCCGGGCCCCCCGCCCCAGCCGGGGCCGCCCCAACCTCGATTGTTGTAGATATTGGTCGTCCTGACGCTGTTCCCGCGCGCGACGCCGTTCCAGTTCGGCCGGCCACCGTCCCACGGGGGCCGATTCGCGACGCCGCGGTCGGGACGACCGCCATCCCAGCCCGGTCGGCCGGGGAAATTCCCGATCGCGCCGCCGCCGCCCGGCGGGGTCGGGCGCGCCGGCTGGGGCGCGAAGCCGGGCTGGCGCATGCCGCCGCCAGGCTGGGCCGGCCGCGCCATGCCGTCGGCCATGTTCGGGCGCGTCGGCGCGTTCGGGCGCATCGGCTGGGCCGGGCGCGTCGGCTGGGGGTTGAAGCCGGGCTGGCGCATGCCGCCGCCGGGCTGGACGGGCGGCCGGGCCATGCCGCCGGGCTGGCGCATCCCTCCTCCCATGTTCGGGCGCGATTGCGGCATGGACGGGCGGCCCGCGGGCGCCGACGGCCGGGCCATGCCGCCGGGGCGTCCCCCGCCGCCGCCTCGCATGCCGCCCCCGCCGCGCATGCCCCCGCCTCGCTGGGCGAACGCGGCGTCGCCGGCGATGAGGACGAAGCCGAGGCCGAGGGACGCGACCGCGGCGATGAAACGATGCCTGACCATGACCGGGCCTCGCGCTGCATGGGGACGGCCGTGAATGCCACGCTACATTGTAGGGCGCGAGGGCGTCGCCCCTCGCCGGAAAATGAACGAACCCCGGCCGCGGGCCGAGAAGTTCGGCCCGCGCCGGGGCGATTCGCGTCAGGGGATCGCGGCGCTGGGTCAGATCACGAAGCCGCCGATGGTGCCCGGCAGGCCGGTCGACGGGAGGCCCATGCCGAAGGGGCTGGTGATCCCGGGGACCATGGAGCCGGTGCCGATGCCACCGATGCCGCCGATCCCGGCGAGCGGGCCGGTGCGCAGCCAGGTGGAGGTGAACGGGCTGGCCAGGCCGGGCGTCACCACGCCGGTCCCGACGCCCGTCCCGACACCGGTGCCGAGGCCGCCGCCGATGCCGCCGATCCCGGCGAGCGGGCCGGTGCGCAGCCAGTTGGAGACGAACGGGCTGGCCAGGCCGGGCGTCGCCACGCCCCCCGTGCCGCCGAAGCCGCCGGGCGTCACCACGCCGGTCCCGGTCCCGATCGAGCCGGGGGTCGCGGTGCGCAGCCAGTTGGAGGTGAACGGGCTGGCCAGGCCGGGCGTCACCACGCCGGAGCCCAGGCCCCCGGAGCCGCCGAAGCCGAGCCCGCCGCCGCCGAGCCCGCCGGGCGTCACCACGCCGGGGCCGACGCCGACCGAGCCGGGGACCGCGGTGCGCAGCCAGTTGGAGGTGAACGGGCTGGACACGCTAGGCGTCACCACGCCGGTGCCGACGCCCCCCACCCCGCCGAGCCCGCCGGGCGTCACCACGCCGGGGCCCAGGCCGACCCCACCAGTCCGAAGTCCGCGCAGGGAGTTCGTGGTGCTGAAGCCGTCGGGCGAGAGGTTGCCCGGCGCGAAAAACCCGCCGTTGGGGCTGGGCGTGAGGTTCGTGCTCGGCGGATTCACCAGCACCGGATCGGCGCGGAGGGCGGAGGCCCAGGCGGACGCCACGCCGATGGCGGCCGGGGTCTCGCGAGTCTCCAGGGATTCCAGGGTCGGGCGACGCTTGATGGTCTTGGCTCGGCTGCGGATCATCGGTGTCTCTCCGGGCTGCTATATCGATAAACCGCGACGAGGGCTCGCGGGGGATCCCGCCGGCGATTGGCGCCGGTCCGTCGAGGGCTGGCGGCGGCCTTCCCGGCGGGCTACTCTTGACATTCGGGAGATCGTATTCGCGAAACGCGCGCCAAACGATCCGATCCAGATGCGAGATTCCGTCGATATTCCCGCGACGCGCGGCGGGCGGTGGCGACGGGGCGAGATGCGGGGGCGGGGAGACGATGCCAGAGCGCCGTACCTTCGTGCTGACGGACACGGCCCACGACCTATGGACCGAGGACTTCTCGATCGACGGCGACGCCGCGGCGGGCTGCGTCGTCTCCAAGCGCCGCCTGCGGGGGGGCCGTCGCGACGGCGTGGACCTGATCCGGGTCGACAACGGCGCCCTGACGTTCCAGGTCGTCCCCACGCGCGGGATGGGCCTGTGGAAGGCGGCGCTCGGCGGCGACCGCGTGGGATGGGACTCCCCGACCCATGACGGCCCGGTCCACCCCGCCTACGTCCAGCCCCACGACCTGGGGGGCATCGGCTGGCTCGAGGGCTTCGACGAGTTGATGGTCCGCTGCGGCCTCATGAGCAACGGGGCCCCGTTCCGCGACGGCGAGGCGCTCCACCCGCTGCACGGCCGGATCGCCTCCATCCCGGCCTGGTACGTCGCGGTGCATGTCGAGGGCGATTCCGTCGCGATCGAGGGCCGCGTCCGCGAGTCGTTCCTGTTCGGCGGCGGCGTCGAGCTGAGGACGACCTACGCGACGACGCGCGGGTCGAACGCGGTGACGGTCCGCGACGAGTTCGTCAACGTGAAGGACGTGCCGACGGCGATGGAGATCCTCTACCACTGGAACTTCGGCCCCCCCCACCTGGGGGAAGGGTCGCGGTTCGTGGCCCCCTTGAAGGAGTTGGTCCCGCGCGACGCCCGCGCGGCGGAGGGGCTGGCGACGTACGACGTCTACGGCCCGCCGGAGCCCGGCTTCGCGGAGCAGGCCTACTTCTGCTCCCTGCGCGACGAATCCGGCCGCACCGCGGCGATGCTCCGCGACAAGGCGGGGGAAAGGGCCGTGGCCCTGCGGTACGACGTGACCGCCATGCCATGCTTCACCCTGTGGAAGTGCACCGGCGGCCTCCGCGACGGCTACGTCACGGGCCTGGAGCCGGGCGTGAACTTCCCCAACCCCCGCCCCTTCGAGGAGGCCCAGGGCCGGGTCGTCACCCTCCCCGTCGACGGCCGCCACGTCATCGAGACGACCCTGGAAGTCCTCTCCGGCCGCGACTCGGTCGCCGCCCTGGAATCCGAGATCGCCCGCATCCAGTCCCAGGGCAATCCCGTCGTCCGCCCGAAGCCGACCGCCCCTTTCGCGCGCGAAGGTTGAGGGGTTCCCGCGACATGCGCGTCGGGCTATCGGCCCGACGCTTTAACGCCGGGAGCCCCGAGACGACGGTCTTCCCCCCTCGCGGGGGAGGACAGACCGCGAAGCGGTCAGGAGAGGGGGACGACCAGCAGGTGCGCTTCCACGATTCGGAAGCCCGCCCGACCGGCCGGGGAACCCGCCGGCCGTCTCGCCTGGCCTCCCCCCCATCCGGCCCTTCGGGCCAGCTTCCCCCACCAGGGCGGAAGCGGCTTAAGATGATCACGGCGGCGAAGAATCCTCGGCTTCGGGGACCTAGCGAGCGATGGAACCGAAACCTCGGCCCGAGTCGGATCGGCCGGAAGACGCGGAGTCGGCGAGGATCGATCCGTTGGCGCGCGCCCGCCGCCTGCGCCGGGAGATGACTGGCCCGGAGCGATCGCTCTGGCGGGCGCTCCGTGGGTTGAATCGGCGTGGCTGGAAGTTCCGTCGCCAGGTCCCGTTCGGCCCATTCATCGTGGACTTCTACGAGCCGGCCCGTCGACTCGTCATCGAACTGGACGGCGACAGCCACGCCGACCGAGGCGAATACGACCAATCACGGCAAGCCTGGCTGGAATCCCAGAACCTCCGAATGCTCCGGATTGCGAACGACGACGTTCTCGAGGACGTCGACGCCGTGGTCGAGGCGATCCTCGCCGATGCGAGGCTGGTGGAGGGGGTCGAGTCGCGGTAGGTTCGCGCCAAGTCGGATTCCGCCTCGCGGGGAAGCCAGGCTCCGAAGGAGTCACACGAGGGCGCGACGGCCGCTGGTGTAATCGAAGGCCCGTCCAGCCGGCTTCATAATCCGACGGTCTTCTCGCTTGGCTTCCCCCTCATCCGGCCCTCCGGGCCACCTTCCCCCGCCAGGGGGGAAGGGGGTTATGAGAGCCGATCGGGAGTCGTCAGCCCCCGGGGGGGGCAGGGGACGAATTCCGGTCCGACGAGAGCCCCCGCGTCCCCTTCGGGTCATCACCCGCGCCGGGCCACGTCGCGCATCGGCGGGAGGTCATCGAGCGCCTCGCGGGGGAGGGCCTCGACGAAGCGGCGGAGGGCCAGCTCCAGGTGTTCGGCGGCCTCGCCGTGCTGCTCGATGACGTCGTTCTGGTCCCAGCGGTCCTCGGGCTTGCGGTAGAGCTCGGGCCGGCGGGGCTCCTCGGGGTCGTCGACGAGGGGGAGGATCATGTGCCAGACGTGGGTGCGGATGGCGTACTCCTCCACGTCCATCCCCATGACGGCGTAGTCGCGGAACTTGGTCCGCTCGCCCCGGATCAGCGAGAGCAGGTCGCCGCCGTGGATCGGCGGGGCGTCCTCGGGGGGGCGGACGCCGAAGTGGCTCAGCAGCGTCGGCAGCAGGTCGACCGTCTGCACGATCGCCTGGTGCCGCGCCCCGCCGAACCGGGCGCCGGGCATGCGGACGATCAGCGGCGTGTGGACCAGCTCCTCGTACAGCCAGGGGCGGAACCGCCGGACGAACCCGTGCTCGCCCAGGGGCTCGCCCTGGTCGGCGGTGAAGATCAGCAGCGTGTCCTCGTCGCGCCCCAGCCGGTCGAGGGCGTCGAACAGCTCGCCGAGCCAGCGGTCGACCAGCGTGACCGCCCCGGCGTAGGTCCGGCGCAGGCGGTACAGCTCGGCCTCGGAGAGCACGTCCCCCACCGCGCCCGCGGGGACGTCGATCAGGGCGGCCACGTCCTCGATGTCGATCTCGGGCTCGTCGGAGAGCGCCTCGTCGACGAGGTCCCCTTCCTCGCCCGCCTCGAATTCGTCGGGCTCGATGGTGGCGTAGCGGTCGCGGTATTCCTCGGGGAGGTCCCAGGGGCCGTGGGGGCTGAAGACGTCCATCCAGAGGCAGAACGGCTCGGGGTCGTCCTTCCGGCGCTCGAGCCACTCGATCGCCGCCTTGACCGTCCGCGCGACGCCCGTGTTCTCCTCGCGGTCGGTCCCCAGCGCCTTGCGATTGCGCAGGAACTGCTCCCAGCGGGCCCGCCAGCGCTCGGCGACCTCGGGGTCGTCGTCCTCGTCCTCGGGGAGCCGCAAGCCGGGCTCGTCCTCCAGGCGGACGCCGCGGACCCGGGGATCGTCGGCGGGGATGTACGGGTCGTAGCCCTGGCCCCGGATCCAGATCACGTCGTCGAACCCCCGGCCGTAGCCCATCCCCTTCTCGCGCAGGAACGGGGAGTCGGAGATCAGCGCCGTGCGCACCCCCTGGCCGTTCAGGAAGTCGGGCAGGATGAGCTCGTCGGGCTGGAGCGGGGTCCAGCCGAGGTCGGGGTCGGTCAGGCCGTAGCGGCCCGTCCACCAGCTCCGCCGGGTGGGGAGGGTGGTCAGGTTCTCGGGGAAGTGGTGATCGAACACCACCCCCTGGGACGCCAGCCGGTCGAGGTTCGGGGTCTCGATCCAGGCGTTCCCGTAGGCGCCGAGGAATCCCAGGTGCACGCTGTTGCAGGCGACGACGATGGCGTTCATGGGGGACATTGTAATGACGCGCGCCGCCGCCGCCTACGGCCTGCGCAGCACCACCAGCGAAGGCCCCCGATACGCCACGTCGAAGCCCTGGTCCTCGAAGACCCCCACGTCCATCCGGCCGGGGAGCTTCCAGAAGATCCAGCGGAACTCCGGCGCGAGGTTCGGATACCCCTTCGGCTCGTTGACCGGCAGGACGTGGCTGTACAGCGACTTCCGCGAGGAGAGCGGCGCGGTGAACTCATACGACGCCAGCACCGCGTCGTCCGGGCCGACCTGGGCGGCCCACGACCAGAACGGCTCAACGTCGGCCGCGTCGACGGGCCTCGGGATGTGGGCCATCCGCTTCTGGACCTCGCGCGCGCCGAACGCCGACCACCCCGCCGCCGCCAGCCAGACGGCGGCCAGGATCAGCGCCCCGCCCCGACGCCCTCGCAGCCAGATCGCCAGCCGCGAATAGCCGATCAGCCCGGCGGCCATGGTCGTCGCGACCGACGGGACGACGTAACGGACGTGATGCCACGCCGTCCCGAACAGGAACCGCATCGCCCACTGCCCCGAGCAGAGGCTCCAGACCCACGGCGCCGACAGCAGCGCCGCGACCGGCGACAGCAGCGCCAGAACCCACCACGGCCCCAGGCCGTCGCGCAGCACCCACCACATCGTCTCCCAGGTCTGCGCCAGCGTCGGCTTGGCCCCCGTGAACTGCCCGACGTACTGCATCGGCGCGTACCGGCCCACGACCCAGTACAGGTACAGCAGGAAGACCAGGATCCAGCCCAGCCCGACGTCGAACAGGACGAGCCGCCAGGTCGCCTTGCGGCCCACGTCCTCGTCCTCGCGGGGGGGGAGGAACGCCAGCGCGGCGACCATGACGGCGAACTCCTGCCGGCACGCCAGCATCCCCGCGATCCCCGCCGTCGCCAGCCCCGCCCGCCGCGACCGCGCGCCCTGATACGCCCAGAAGACGAACGGCACGCCCATCGACAGCTCGCGGAAGTCGTTCCACGCCAGCGGCCAGATCAAGGGCGCGATCACGACCAGGCCCACCGCCGACAACGCCACCCGCCTCGATCCCGACTCCGACAGCACCAGCGTGAACGCCGCCGGGATCAGCCACCAGTACACGATGTTCTGGATCACCAGCAGCGTGCGAGGGTCCGGGAACGCGGCATAGATCGGCAGGATCAGGTAACGCGCCGGCGACAGGTAGTTCGACTTCCACGCCGACGGCCCCTCCGTCCCATAAGACGCGATCGGCCTCACCGACAGCACCGCGTCCCCCTGGGTGATCGACCAGTACCACTGGTTGTAGTACGCCAGGTCCCACGACCACCCCGTCCGCAGGTCGTGGTAGCTCCGCAGCGCCTGGACCGTCGTGACCGCCGTCAGCCCCGCCGTCAGCCCCGCCACCACCAGCCACGAGCCGATCCTCCCGTCGATGCGCATCGGTCCTCGGCCCCCAGGGACAGACGTTGGCGTCGGCCCGGGATACGTCGTCCCGGGAGCGAGGCGACATTATAACCGCGTTCGAAACGCCGCGGGCCGTCGACCCTTCCGAGTCGACGGCCCGCGGGCGGATCGGGGTTTCACCCGGCGTCGGTCACGAGCAGCCCATGCTGTTGCCACAGTTGAAGCAGCGGTAGCAGGTGCCGCAGCGGACGGTCAGGGCGCCGCAGTTGTCGCAGGCGGGGGCGTCGCTCTGGAACGAGGCGAACTGGCGGTCCTGGACGTCGAGCGCCGCGTCGGCGGAGACGGCCTGGGGCTGGGTCGGCGCGGCCTTGGCGGGGGCGACGCCCAGCGCGGCCTCGTGCTCCTCCAGGTCGGCGATCGTCGCGGAGCGACGGCCGTTGACCTTCACCGTCGGCGCCTCGACGGCCGGCGCGGCGGCCGCGGCCGCGGCGGGCTCCTCGTAGCCGCGGTTCGGCGAGTTGGCCTCGCGATAGCCCTCGATGAACTCCATGCCCAGCCAGCGGAAGATGTAGTCCGCGATCGACTTGGCGATCGGGATGTCCGGGTTCTTGGTGAACCCGGCCGGCTCGAACCGGCTGTGGGCGAACTTGTTGACGAAGACCTCCAGCGGCACCCCGTACTGCAGGCCGATCGAGATCGACGTCCCCAGCACGTCCATCAGGCCGCCGATGGTGGAGCCTTCCTTCGCCATCGTGATGAACAGCTCGCCGGGGCGGCCGTCGGGGTAGAACCCGACGTTGATGTACCCCTCGTGCCCCTGGATGTCGAACTTGTGCGTCATGCTCCGCCGCGTGTGCGGCAGCCGCTCGCGACGCGGCCGGGCCGACGCCGCGACGGCGGGGGCCTGGGCCGGCTTCAGCGACTCCACCAGGATCACCGCCGGCGCGGGCGCGGGGGCCGGCTCGACGGCCTTCGCCTCGGGCTTCTCCGACTTGTCCTTGGTGGAGACCGGCTGGCTCCCCTTGGAGCCGTCGCGATAGATCGCCAGCGCCTTCAGGCCGAGCCGCCAGCCCTCCAGGTAGGTCTCGCGGATGTCCTCGACGGTCGCCTCGTTCGGGAGGTTGCACGTCTTGGAGATCGCCCCGGAGAGGAACGGCTGCACCGCCGACATCATCCGGAGGTGGCCCAGGTAGTGGATGCTCCGGCCCCCCTGCGGCGGGGCGAACGCGCAGTCGAAGACCGGCAGGTGCTCGTCCTTCAGGCCGGGGGCGCCCTCGATCGTGTCGTGCGAGTCGATGTAGTCCAGGACGCCCCGGATCTCCGGCTCGTCGTAGCCCAGCTTGCGGAGCGCGGCGGGGACCGTCCGGTTGACGATCTTGAGCATGCCGCCGCCGGCCAGCAGCTTGTACTTCACCAGGGCGATGTCCGGCTCGATCCCCGTGGTGTCGCAGTCCATCATGAAGGCGATGGTCCCGGTGGGGGCCAGCACCGTCACCTGGCTGTTGCGGTAGCCGTTGGCGCGGCCGGTCTCCAGGCACTCGTCCCAGATCTTGTGGGCGGCCAGGCGGATCGCCTCCGGCGCCTTCTCGTCGATGGCGTAGGCGGCGTCGCGGTGCATGCCGATGACGTTCAGCATCGGCTCGCGGTTGATCGCGAACCCCTCGAACGCCCCCACGCGGCCGGCGTGCTCGGCGCTGGTCAGGTACGCCTGGCCGTGCATGACGGCCGTGATCGCCGCGGCGACCGCCCGGCCTTCCTCGGAGTCGTACGCCATGCCCGACGACATCAGCATGCTGCCGAGGTTCGCGTAGCCCAGGCCCAGGGGCCGGAACTTGTGGCTGTTGGCGGCGATCTTCTGCGTCGGGTAGCTGGCGTGGTCGACCAGGATCTCCTGGGCGGTGATGAAGATCCGGCACGCCGCGCGGAACTTCTCCACGTCGAACGCGCCCGCCTCGTCGACGAACCGGGCCAGGTTCAGCGACGCCAGGTTGCACGCCGAGTCGTCGACGAACATGTACTCGCTGCACGGGTTCGACGAGTTGATCGGCGCCGTGTTCGGGCAGGTGTGCCAGCGCTGGATCGTGTCTTCATACTGCACGCCGGGGTCGCCGCACAGCCAGGTCCCCTCGGAGATCCGGTCCAGCAGCATCTTGGCGCTGTAGGTCTCCATCGGCTTGCCGGTCATGACGGCGCGGGTGGTCCACTCGCCGTCGGCCTCGGCCGCCGCGAGGAACTCGTCGGTGCAGCGGACGGAGAGGTTGGCGTTCTGGAACAGGACCGAGCTATACGCCTCGCCGTTGAAGTTGGCCTCGTACCCCCGCTCGATGAGCGCCTGGGCCTTGGCCTCCTCCTTGATCTTGCACTCGATGAATTCCAGGATGTCCGGGTGCCAGACCTTGAGCGTCTGCATCTTGGCGGCGCGACGGGTCTTGCCGCCCGACTTCACCACGCTGGCGACGGCGTCGTACACCCGCATGAAGCTGACCGGGCCCGACGGCTTGCCGCCGCCGGCGAGCTTCTCGCGGCTGGAACGCAAGGTGGACAGGTCGGTCCCGGTCCCGGAGCCGAACTTGAACAGCATCGCCTCGCTGTGCGCGAGCCGCATGATGCCGTCCATGTCGTCGGAGACGCTCTGGATGAAGCAGGCCGACGACTGCGGCACCTCGTAGGCGTTCGTCGCCTGGACGACGGTCCGCGTCTCCTCGTCCCACTTCCAGTTGTTCGCCGGGCCGACGATCCCGTAGCAGTGGAACAGGCCGACGTTGAACCACACCGGCGAGTTGAACGAGCCGTACTGGTTCAGGCAGAGGGCCGACAGCTCGTCGTAAAACCGCTCGGAGTCCTCGACCGTGGCGAAGTAGCCGTCCTCGCGGCCCCAGTCGGCGATGGTCCGGGTGACGCGGCCGACGAGCTGGCGGACGGAGTACTCGCGCTTCCCGTCGGCGGGCGAGCCGTTGCCGGACGACACGTCGCCGTAGAAATACTTGCTGACGACCACGTTGGTCGCGAGCTGGCTCCACCCCTTCGGGATCTCGCAGTCGACCTGCTCGAAGATCACCGCCCCCCGCTCGTCCTTGATCGCCGCCGAGCGGGAATCCCACTCCACCTGATCGAACGGGCTGACGCCGTCCGTGCTGAAGACGCGCGGCACCACCATCCCCGAACGGCCCCTGGCGTCCTTCGCCCTAGCCGACGCTCCCTCGGGCTGGTGCTGCTTGCTCACGGTGGTCGCCCCGTCCAGCCTTCCTGCTCTCGCCATCGGCTCTCACTCCCCGTTGGTCGATCAGGAAATCGACAACGAAACGGCCGAGCCGGACTTTCGCCGGCCGACCAATTTTAGTCGATTGCCGTCCACCAATCCAGATGTTCATGCCTCGCCGGACGAATTGTTCGGCGTATCGGTTCGCGGAACTTGAGTCGGCGCACCCTTTAGGGCATGCGTCCTCGGCCCGGCGACGGCCGGGGCCGAGATGTTCGCGACGAAGCGGGATAAGGCTCCCCGACTGGGACGGCCTCGGCAGTTCCCTGGCAGTGGTTCTTCGCTCCACGACTCGGCAGCGGAAGCATGCGCGCGCCGGGCGTCGGACGGGGCGCAAAAAAAGCCCGCGGCCGGCGGGCGCGCCGGGCGCGGGCGGTAGAGGCGTTAGATCCGCGCGACGCGCGGGCCGGGGCCCGGTCAGGAGGCGCTGGGCAGGCCGACGATCTGGACCGTGGTGTACGGCTGGCGGTGGCCGCGACGACGACGCATGTTCTTGCGGCGGCGGAACTTCTGGATGATGATCTTCTTGGCGCGGAACTGGTCGACGATCTTGGCCGCGACCGCGGCGCCTTCGATCACGGGCGCGCCGATGGTCGGCTCGCCTTCGCCGGCGATCAGGAGGACCTTGGAGAAGGTGACGTCGTCGCCGGCCTTCCCTTCGCGACGGTCGACCTGGATGAAGTCGCCTTCCTGAACGCGATACTGGTGGGAACCATCTTCAAAAATGGCGTACATGGTTGGATCCGAAGCTCCTGGGCGGACGACGGGCCCGCGTTCGACGAGTCCGGGATGTCCGGGCTCGCCCGCCCCCCGACCTCTACCTGCTCGATTGGGTGACTCGATCTCGACGCGCGGAATCCCCTCCCGCGCGAGAAGAAAGTGAAACTGTACCCCAAGCAAGGGGGCCGAATCAAGGCGAGTCGACGCGCGTTGAACGGCAAATTCGACAAGGCCGTCCCACGCCTCATCCATAGGCGAGACCGCGAAACGCATGCGTCCCCTCTCCTCCCGGGAGAGGGGACGCGTGTTTCACGCTCTCCGAGAATATCATCGAATCCCGCGGATTCCCGGGGCCGATCGCCCGCCTCGCGGCATGGGAGGGGTGGAATCGGGAGGGAGGGGGGCCGGATGCGAGCGTTTCGACAATCGCCGGATGGCCTGCGAGCCCTGTTCGCGGGCGGATCGACGACCGGGATGACCGACGGCGAGTTGCTGGAGCGGTTCCGCGCGCGGACCGGGCCGGCGGACGCGGCGGCGGAATCGGCGTTCGAGGCGCTCGTGGACCGGCACGCGGCGATGGTCTGGGGCGTCTGCCGACGGTCGCTGGGCCGGGCCGACGCCGAGGACGCCTTCCAGGCGACGTTCGTGGTCCTCGTCCGTCGCGCCGGGTCGATCCGCGTCGACGGCCGGGGCTCGGCGGGTCGCTGGGTGTATGGCGTGGCGAGGAAGGTCTCGGCGCGGCTCCGCTCGGAAGCCCGCCGACGCCCCTCGGCCATCGTCGACCCGGCGCGTCACGACGACCCTGCCACGCTCGCCGAGCGCCGGGACGTCCGCGACGCCGTGGCCGACGAGCTGGACCGCCTCCCCCCGAAGTACCGTCGCCCGATCGAGTTGTGCGACTTCGAGGGCCTGACCTACGAGCAAGCCGGGCTCTCCCTGGGCTGGCCGACCGCGACGATCAAGAGCCGACTCGCCCGGGGCCGCTCGCGGCTGCGGTCGCGGCTGGAGCGCCGGGGCCTCGCCCCCTCGGCGGCGTTCGTCCTGGCCTCCTTCGCCCTGGAGGCCCGCGCCGGCGTCCCGAAGTCGCTGATCCCCCCCACCCTGCGCGCCGCCGCGCTCGCCTCGGGCCTGATCCCTGGGGCCGTCGCTAGGCTGGCCGACGGAGTCATCCGCGCCATGCTCATGGAGAAGCTGAAACCGCTGGCCCTCCTCCTCATCGCCGGTGCCGCCACCGCGGCCGTCGCCCGTTCGGCCCAAGATCCGGCCACGCCCCAGCGCCCGCCCATCGCGACCACGGCCGAGGCCCCTCCGGAGCCCGAACCCGACCGGCGGTTCATCAGGCACCTCGACGACGGAACGGTCCTGGAAGTGGTGGCGGTCGGCGACAATCGAACCGGGGCGACGAGTTGGTGGAGGCCGGATGGAACGCCGTTGCGGGAGGCTCCCTACGATCCGGGCCAAGCCGTGAGCAATCCCAACCCGATACCTGTCGATGCGCTGTCCCGGAAGCTCCTCGTCCGGATCGTCGGCGCGCCCGAAACGACCGACATCTCGGTGGGCCTCCCGTCGCGCAGCTATAACGCGCGGCGCATGGTAGACGATGCCCGTCCCGTCCTAACCGAACTCAGCGCCTTGTACCCCGAGACCCAGGCGTCCGCCGTCGTGGAATTTCGGTCCGCGGCCGGCCCCTGGAATACGGTCTCGGAGTGGATCGAGGGCATGGGCGCCATCGGCGGCGGGGAGCACCGCAACTTCGTCTTCGGGGACGTCATGCGCGCCGGGGCACCGCGTACGGACATCTCCCTCGCCCATGACGTCGGCGACGACGAGACCGTCCGGATCGTGGCCGTCGACGAGGAAGGACGCGAGCACGACGGGACCCGCCTGGGAGCATCCGCGCGTCATGTTCGACTGCTCACCGCCACATTCGACCTCCCCCGCGAACGGATCAAAAGATTCCGCGTCCAGGTCCGCCCCTGGACGACCATCACCATCCCCGACATCGCCCTCCAGCCCCGCGCGGCCGACAATCCACGTTGACCGATCCGCCCGGCCGGGATACCAAAACCGTCACGCCGCGTCGCGCCCGGGGTCCGACTACCGGGGTTTCGCGATTAATTTCCGGAATCATGAAATCCTCGCGCGCGACCCGCGGATTATCCGGCCGAAGAGGGATTCCTCGCTCTTTGGCAAATCGAAGGCAGCGGGAGAAGACGGGAACGGCCGGCGGCTCCATGCCCGACGAGCGTGAAACGCGCGTCCCCTCTCCCGTCGGGAGAGAGTGGCCCGGAGGGCCGGGCAAGGGTTGTCGGACTGGTAGACATAGCGGGGATTCATAACCACCCCCCCGCCAGCATGCCCGCGCTCCGACGCCCCTCACCCGCCGCTGGCGCGGCCGCCCTCTCCCGGGGGGAGAGGGGACGGGAACGCATCGACCGCCAAGACGACGGGGCTCAAAAAACCACTTCGAATTCGACGAACGAAGCCAACCTCGAACGACAGTCAATCGGATTGGCCGCAACAACTTACATCATTCCAGCGGCCGCTCGCGGCGCGCGAACGAAGCCAAATCGGACCCAGGGCGCGGGAGGGAGGCCGGCGATGCTGACAGCGATCCTGATCGCGGCGGTCACGGCGACGGCCGGGGGGTGGGAGCCGGTCGAGGACCGGGCGGGGCTCCGGGCCACGGCGTTCGCCGCGCCGGGGGAGGATCCCGAGCTGAAGCGGATCGACGCCATGCTGCTGGCGGAGACCGCCGGCCGGCCGATCGAGAATTGGCGGCTGGAATCGGTCCGATCGGCCTACGAGGCGCTCGCCCGCCAGGTCGGAGAAGACGCCGCGCGACGTCGGGCCGTCGACGAACGGCTCCGGCGGTTGGACGGGCTCGAACGGGCCTCCGCCGCCGCGCGGGGGTTCGTCGAGAAGGCGTCGAGGAGCGCCGAGCTTGACCGCGAGTTCGCCCGGCTGGAGCGTCGGCTGGCGGACGCCGAGCGCCGGCGCGGCCGGGCCTTCGACGCCGTGGGGTTCGTGCAGCCCTCGGCCCGGATGCACGAGGGCCGCAAGCTGTTCGCGCTGATCGGCCTGAAGGACGGCCTCGTCGCGGCCTACCTGGACGTCCCCCCCGGCCTCGACGCCCACGCCCTGACCGCCCGCCGCGTCGGCATCCGCGGCGCGGCCCGCTACGACGCCGACCTCAAGGCCCGCCTCATCTCGGTCCGCGACCTGGTGGACCTGGAAGCCCGAGAGTGATCGCGGAGGGGCGCTCGCCGTTGTTGCCTTCCTCTATATATAGGGGAGGCGGCGTCTCGACGGGCCGCGCGCGGGGCGGCTACGATGGGGGCGACGCCCGGGTCGGGCGCGAGGCCGGTCCCGTCGGGTCCGGGCGCCGACGCGGGGCACGTTCGCGATCGACTCGTGAAGGACGACAGATGCGTTCATATCCCCCCGCGCCCCGGGCGCGCGCCCGCTTCTCCGGCATCGTCGGGGCGGCCGGGCTGTTGCTGGTCTGGGGCCTCGTGGCCGCGGCGCAGGACCCCCAGCCGCCGGCCGACCAGCCGAAGGAGAAGGCCGACGACCCCAAGGCCGCCGCGCTGCTGGGCGAAGTCGCCAAGGCCTACCAGGCGCTCGAGGGCTACTCCGACCAGGGCCGGTTCGTGGTCGACATGACGGTCGGCGGCCGGCCCCAGAAGCAGGAGATGCCGCTCAACCTGACCTTCGCCCGGCCCAACAAGCTGAGCCTGGACGCCGGCCCGGTCAAGCTCGTCAGCGACGGCGAGACGATCACCACCGCCATCGAGCCCATCAAGAAGTACGTCGCCGGCCCCGCCCCCAAGGAGGTCTCCCTCGACGTCTTCCGCGAGGGCCCCGTCGGCGCCATGCTGTTCGGCGGCCCCTCGGGCGTGCCGATGTACATCCTGGTCAACATGCTCACCTCCCCCGACCCGGTCAAGGCCCTGGAGCAGCTCGGCGGCTCGCTCCAGCTCGAAGGGGACGACGAGGCCCCGGCGATCCTGATCGCCCGGTCGGAGGGCCCCGGCCTGAAGCTGAGCGTCGATCCCAAGACGAAGCTGCTGACCGACGTCGACATGATGATCGATCCCAAGCTGCTGGAGCGGGTCGCCCAGCAGGGGGGCGCGGTGACGGTCGGCAAGCTCGGCTGGACTTCCGGCGCCGTCTCCACCGAGCCGGTCGACGCCGCCACGTTCGCCTTCAAGGCGCCCGAGGGCTTCGAGAAGGTCAACTCCTTCCAGGAGGCCATGGCCGACGGCGGCGCCGGCGCCGGCGCCGCGCCCGGCGAGCGCCCCAAGATGGCCGTCGACGCCAAGGTCGGCCAGCCCGCCCCCGACTTCACGCTCACCCTGTTCGACGGCCCCGACAAGACGAAGACGGTCACCAAGGCCGACCTCGCCGGCAAGGTCGTGGTCATCGACTTCTGGGCGACCTGGTGCCCCCCCTGCCTCGCCGAGCTTCCCGAGATCCAGAAGCTCGTGGAAGAGCTGGCGAAGGACGAGGCCAAGAAGGACGTCCTGGTGATCGCCCTGAGCCAGGACCGCGAGCCCGCCGAGCCGGCCGAGGTCCGCGAGCTGATCGAGAAGACCCTCGCCGACAACAAGATCGAGCTGGCGGGCAAGCCCAACGCGGCGATCGGCCTGGACCCCGCCAACGCGATCGGCGAGCTGTTCCAGGTCGAGGGCCTGCCGACCCTCGTCATCATCGACGCCAAGGGCGTCGTCCAGGCGGCCCACGTCGGGTTCAGCCCCGATATCCGCGAGAAGCTGACGGCCGACCTCGACGCCATCCTCGCCGGCAAGCCGGTCCCCAAGCACGACGGCCCCGAAGGGGAGGCCGCCAAGGCCGAGCCCGCGAAGGACTGACCCCCGCCGAGGCCCCGCGCCCCCCCCCCCGGCGGCGCGGCGAGCCCGCCCCTCGGCCGACCCGGCCCGCCGTTTGCAATTTCTACAAGCGACGGGGGAGCCAGGGTCACCGAGGAGTCATCCACATGAAAGCGTTGCGCTGGTACGGGACGGGGGACGTGCGCGTCGAGGACGCGCCCGACCCGAAGATCGAGGATCCGCGGGACGCCGTGATCCGCATCACGTCGACCGCCATCTGCGGGTCGGACCTGCATTTATATGACGGCCTGATGTCCGGCATGGAGAAGGGGGACATCCTCGGCCACGAGCCGATGGGCGTGGTGGAGGAGGTCGGGCCGGCGGTCAGGAAGTTGAAGAAGGGGGACCGGGTGGTCGTCCCCTTCACCATCTCCTGCGGCTCTTGCTGGTTCTGCCAGAAGACGCTGTTCTCGCTGTGCGACGAGTCCAACCCCAACGCCGAGGTGGCCCGCCAGATGATGGGCCAGTCGCCGGCGGGGCTGTTCGGCTACTCGCACATGCTGGGGGGCTTCGCCGGCGGGCAGGCGGAATACCTGCGCGTGCCGTACGCGGACGTCGGCCCGATCAAGATCGAGTCGGATCTGCCGGACGAGAAGGTGCTGTTCCTTTCCGACATCTTCCCCACCGGCTACATGGCCGCGGAGAACGCCGACATCGAGCCCGGCGACGTGGTGGCCGTCTGGGGCTGCGGCCCGGTCTCCCAGTTCGCCATCCAGAGCGCCTGGATGCTGGGCGCGGGGCGCGTGATCGCCATCGACCGGGTCCCCGAGCGGCTGGAGATGGCCCGCTCTCGCGGCAACGCCGAGACGATCAACTTCATGGAGGAGGACGTCTACGACCGCCTCATGGAGATGACCAAGGGCCGCGGCCCCGACCGCTGCATCGACGGCGTCGGCTGCGAGGCGCACGCCGCGGGGAGCTTCGACGCGGTGATGGACAAGGCGAAGTCCGCGCTCCACCTGAAGACGGACCGCGTCCACGTCATCCGCGAGGCGATCATGTGCTGCCGCAAGGGGGGGACCGTCTCCATCCCCGGCGTCTACATCGGCATGGTCGACGGCCTGCCGCTGGGCCCCCTCATGAACAAGGCGCTGACCATCAAGTCGGGCCAGACGCACACCCAGCGCTACATGGGGCCGCTGCTGAAGAAGATCGAGGGCGGGGAGATCGACCCGTCGTTCGTCATCACGCACACCGTCCCGCTGGACAAGGCCGCCGAGATGTACAAGACCTTCCGCGACAAGAAGGACAACTGCATCAAGGTGGTGCTCAAGCCCTGACGACCCCCGCAGGGTCTACCCGGCCGTCGCGACCCCTCCCGCGGCGGCCGGGCCGCGCGATCCGAGGCGTCCGTTCTGGCATCGGGGTTGCGTTATCCCATCATCATCACTTCGAGCCCGCACCTCGATCGGCCCCGTGATATGCCAGAACCGACCGCCGCGACACTCGGCGGCTTCTCATAGACGGGTCCGCCCCGCGCGGGCCAGGAGGGATTCCCATGCGCGCCCAGATCCGGATCGCGATCGTCGGCCTGTCGCTCGTCTCGCTGTCGTTCCCCGGCTGCGTCGCCGGCTCGCGCCGCGTCGACCCGTTCGACTCCCCCGCGCCGCTGGCCGCGTCGCGGGTCGTGCGCCCCTCGGTGGCCGACCGCGTCCGCGCCCGGCTCGCCCGCATCTGGGATCGCGACGAGACCCCGCGCGAGGTCGTCGTCCCCGAACTCGTCCCGACGCCCACCACCCGCGTCGTCCGCGACGGCGTGCTCGACCTGCCCCGCGCCGTCGAGGAGGTCGACTGAAGCGGCGACCGACGCGTCGTCGCGCCGGCCCCGACAGGGTCGTCAGCGACCGGCCTCCTCCGCCTCCGTCGCGCGGGCCTCGGCCTGCCTGGCGAAATGGGGGGCGGGAGTGGACGTGGACGCGGGAGCGGGGGTGGAGGCGTCGGCCTTCCCCTTCCGGGCGAATGGCGCCGTGACGAGGCCGACGCACCAGCGGATCGAATTCTTGCCCAGCATCAGGACCACCCCGACCACCGTCGCGATGATCGACGTGGCGGGCAGGACGGTCTCCGGGCCGAAATACGCGAGCAGGGGCGTCATGCGCGACCTCCTTGGACGCAGCCGATGGGGCGGACGGGCTCGACATGCGAAGGCGCGTCCCGCTTGTTTGGGGGGAGGCGCGCGATTACATACGAAAGCCGCGATCCTCGCAAGGCGGATCGCGGACCCATCGCGGGGATCGGCCGTCGAGCCCCGGCGACTCCAGCGAAAACCGCGAGAGCACACCCATGACGCGGCAAGCGACGCTCGCCCTTTGCCTCGGCCTCGGCCTCCTCACCCTCCTCGGCGCGGGGGCGACCGCCGCGGAGCCTCCGGCGCCCATCGTCCTGGACGTCTGGCCGGGCCCCGCCCCCGGCGAGGTCGGGACCATCCCGGCGGAGGGGTACATCGACGAGCAGCCGCCGGGCGTCACGCGACTGACGAACGTCTCGCGCCCGACGCTGACCGTCTACCGCCCGGCCCCGGAGAAGGACACCGGCGCGTCGGTGGTGATCTGCCCCGGCGGGGGCTACTACATCCTGGCGATGAACCTGGAGGGGGACGAGGTCGCCGCCTGGCTGAACTCGATCGGCGTGACCGGCATCGTGCTGAAGTACCGCGTCCCGCGCCGCGAGGGGACGCCGCCGGAGAAGCTGCCGATCCAGCCGCTGATGGACGCCCAGCGCGCGGTGCGGCTGGTCCGGAGCAAGGCGGCCGAATGGAAGCTGGACCCGGGGCGCGTCGGCGTGCTGGGATTCTCCGCGGGGGGCCACCTGTCGGCCGCCGCCTGCACGCGGTTCGGCGAGGAGGTCTATCCGCCGGCCGACGACGTGGACAAGCTCGACGCCCGGCCCGACTTCGCGGTCCTCGTCTACCCCGGCGGCATGGAAGACCTGAACAACCCCGACAACCCCGCGACCCGCGTCACGGACGGGACACCGCCGATGTTCATGGCCCATGCCGGCGACGACCACGTCGGCCCGATCAACAGCGTCAACATGTACTCGGCGCTGAAGAAGGCCGGCGTCCCCGCCGAGCTGCACATCTACGCCTCGGGGGGCCACGGCTTCGGCCTGCGGCCTAGCGACAAGCCTTGCTCCACCTGGCCCAGGCGCTGCGAGGAATGGATGCGGTCGATGAAGTTCCTCGGCGGGTCGTGAGAGGAGACCGGCATCGGCCTTGACGTCGCCGATTAGCAGGCATCCTCTCCCTTCTCCCCTCGTGGGAGAATGTGCCCCGGAGGGGCGGATGAGGGGGCGCGCGACCGAAGGCCGGCGGGGAGTCCCCCTCATCCGGCCTTCGGCCACCTTCTCCCACGAGGGGAGAAGGGATGCTCGTGGTAGCCTGCTTCAAACCTTCTAGCGGGGAGGCCCGTCGGCTCAGGCGTTGGCCTTGGCCTGGCCCTCGGCGAAGGCCTGGTCGAACAGGCGGCCGGGGGTGGGGAAGCCCATGCGCTCCTTGACGAAGCGGGCGGCCTCGGCGGCGCCGAACTCCCGGTCCATGCCGGGGTCTTCCCACTCGACGGAGAGCGGGCCTTCGTAGCCGATGTCGTTCAGGGCGCGGGCGATCGAGTCGAAGTCGACCTGGCCGCGGCCCGGCGAGCGGAAGTCCCAGCCGCGGCGGGGGTCGCCGAAGTTGATGTGCGAGCCCAGGATGCCCGTCTTGCCGTCGAGCGTCCGGGCCGCGTCCTTGACGTGGACGTGGTAGATCCGGTCCGGGAACGCGCGGATGAACGCGACCGGGTCGACGAACTGCCACAGCAGGTGGCTGGGGTCGTAGTTGAACCCGAACTCCGGCCGGTTGCCGATCGCCTTCAGGGCCGTCTCGGCCGAGTACAGGTCGAAGGCGATCTCCGTCGGATGGACCTCGAGCCCGAACTTCAGGCCGAGCTTCTTGAACTCGTCCATGATCGGGTTGAAGCGGTCGGCGAAATCCCGGAACCCCGCCTCGATCATGGCGTCGGAGACCGGCGGGAAGCTGTACAGCAGGTGCCAGATCGACGAGCCGGTGAAGCCGTTGACGATCTTCACGCCCATCTTGGCCGCGGCGCGGGCCGTGTCGATCATCTCCTTCGCCGCCCGCTCCTTGACCCCGTCGGGCTTGCCGTCGCCCCAGACGTGCGGGGGGAGGATCAGCTTGTGGCGCTCGTCGATGACGTCGCAGATCGCCTGGCCGACCAGGTGGTTGGAGATGGCCCAGGTCTTCAGGCCGTGCTTGGCGAGCTGGTCGTGCTTGGCCTGGCAGTATTTGTCGTCCTCCAGCGCCTTCTGGACGTTGAAGTGGTCGCCCCAGCAGGGCAGCTCGATCCCGTCATACCCCCACTTGCTGGCCTTCTCGCAGATGGATTCGATCGGCAGGTCGGCCCACTGGCCGGTGAAGAGCGTCACGGGACGCGACATGATTCGGTCTCCAGCAGTCTCGGGGAGGAACGACGTTGGTCGGGACGCGACCCGGCATACGGCGACGGCTCGCCAGCCTTCGGGAAACCGCAGGATAGGGGGGCCGGTGGACGTAGTCAACAATTTGACGCCCCCCGCGGCCCCGAGGATAATGGGCCCCGCGGCCCCGTCTCCCTCCCCTTTCCCCAGTGCGAAGCCCCATGCCCCCCACCGCGGTGATCCTCGACTTCGATGGCGTCCTCGCCGACGCCGAGAACGTCCACGTCGTCGCCTGGCAGCGAGCCCTGTCGAAGCTCGGATGGGAGGTCCCCGACGAGGTCGCCGCCCGCGCGGCCACGACGGGCGATCGCGCCTTCGCCTCCGACGTCTTCGCCCTCCGGGGGATCGACGACGCCGACCTCGACGGCTGGGTCGGCGAGAAGCGGCGGCTCGTCGCCCACATGCTCGGGCTCGACCCGCGAGCCTTCCCCGGCGCGGCCGCGCTGGTCCGCGCCCTCTCCGGCCGCGCCCGCCTGGCGATCGTCGCCCCGACGGCCCGGCGCGAGGACGTCGACACCTTCCTCGCCGCGACCGGGCTGGCCGACGCCTTCGAGCTGGTCGTCGCCGGGGAGGAGGCCACGGCCCCCGACGCCCTCGCGACGGCGCTGGCGAGCCTGGGCGTCGCCCCGGCCGACGCCACGGCGGTCGTCGCCTCGCCCGCGGCCCTCGCCGCCGCCGAGACCGCCGGCCTCCGGCGCGTGGCGGTCGGGCATCGCCTCGGGGCCGGCGACTGGTCGGCCGGCGCGGAGTTCGTCCCGGCCCTCGAACCCCCGGCCGACGCCCTCGCCGCGCTCGGCTTCGACGATCGGAGCGCGTCATGAGCGAGTCCAACGGCCATTCCGACGGCCCCCCGCCCAAGCCCTCCGGCCCGAAGCGACGGCCGAGGAAGCCCGCCCCCCCCGACCGCCCGCGACACGGCAAGCCCAGTCCCATCGGCCTCCGCCAGGTCGAGCCGGGCGTCTTCGAGCTGGTCCATCCCGACTGCATCGACGAGGTCGACCTGGACTACTCGGAAGCCATGGAGATGTGGAAGGCCGGCGACCCCGAGGAGGCCCGCGACGCCCTCCGCTTCGCGCTGGAAGGCTGCTCCGACAACATCTGGATCCACGCCGCGCTCGGCGAGATCGCGCTGAAGGAGCACCGCGACCCGCGCCTCGCCATGGGCCATTTCGGCTACGCCTTCGACCTGGTCCAGCGCGCCATCCCGGCCGACTTCAAGGGCCGCATCCCCCGCGAGATCCCGGCCAACCGCCCGTTCCACGACGCCATCCAGGGCCTCGTCGCCTGCCTCGGCGCGCTCGGCGAATCCCGCGAGGCGGACCGGCTCCGGAAGATGCAAGATTCGCTGCGGTGAAAGGTCGGTAATCCCGGCCAGGACGCCAAGATGCCGAAAACCGACCCAATCCCTCGCCTTCGCCGGTGGTCGCGGAGACGATGGCCTCTGATCACCGCGACGTAGCCCACGAGGCCCTCCATATCAGGGAGGAGACAATTGAGTCACGTCTTCCGATCGGCCGCGATCACGCTCGCTCTCACGCTTGCCCTGCTGCCGCCCCTGGGTGGTTTGCGAAGCGCGTCGGGGCAGCCGCCGGACGCTCCCCGCGAATCGGCGTGGCGCGTCGTCCGGAAAGAAGGCTCCCGCATGGCCGTCTTGTCGCCGGACGGGGCACGATTGGCTTATGCCGAGGACCGGTCCTTGGTCCTCATCAATACGGGACGAGGCGACGTCCTGTTTCGATCGGACGAAACGCGGTTCGAGGTTTCGGCTGTCGCGATGAGCGCGGACGCTTCCAAACTCGTCATCGTCCGCATGTCGCACGTCCCCCCTTTCTTCGCTGGAGTTCCCCTCAAACCGGACCCGAATCCGCGGATTGAATTAGAGTCAATCATCCGCCTGTCGACCCTCCCCCTTCCCTTCCGAGGAGTTTGCCTCCAAGCGGACCCGAACCGGTCGGAAGGAGGTTGGAAGTCCATCGGACGGGGATGGGGCATGGTCACCGAACAGCTTCGCCGGTCACTGACCCTGGGATCGACCGTCCCCCGCCGGACTGACCCCGTGATGATGACGCATGCCATCTCGATCCCGCCGCTTTCATCGAGCGTCGAGGTCTGGGACGTCGCTCGCAAGGTCAGACTTGGGGCGTCTCCCAACGACGGCCGTCCGCTCATCGCCGCGGCCTTCGATACCGAGGCCGCCAAACTCCATGCGATCGGGGTGGATTTGCGGCGGGCCGAGATCGCCGTGGGGCGGCCGGATGCCGCCGTGCCCGCCGTCGGGGAGGTAAAGCCCCACGTCTTCGCGCTTGTCGATACAGGGCCCGCGCCCATGACAAGCTTCAGCGCCGACGGCCGCCGGGCGGCGACGCTCCGCGCGGCGACGTCCGATGGCCGGATTTCCATCGCGATCTGGAAGGGGGACGGGGCGTCGCCGACCCTCATGGACCCGCCGGCGTCCGTCCCGCCGCGATGGGTCGTCTCGGTCGCTCCCGACGGCAAGCGGTTTGTCACCGCGGGCGTCGGCAACCGTATCCAGATCTGGGATTTCGATCGGTCGGCGATCGAAAGGACGATCATCAACGGCGAGGAGGCCGTCCCCCACGTCTCGTTCGTGGCGTTCGCGCGCGATTCATCCAGGATCGTCTCCGTCGACGCGATCGGGGCCGTGCGAGTATGGGACGGCGACTCGGGCCGGCTGCTCTCCACGCTCAAGGAGCCGATCAAAGACGCGCGGGACGCCGCGTTGGTCGGCGACCGCCTGACGATCGTTCGCGGCGGGATCCACCGGGACGGCTTTCCTCGCTCGCCATTGGCCGTGCGGACGTTCGACCTGTCGAAGGAGGCGGCGGGCTCGGATTGACTCGGGCGCGGGCCTTTATCGAGCCCCCGCCCGATCCCGAGGCGGGAAATGCTGGCGACCGCCCGCGGGGCGGCATAGAATCGGGCTCGATCGACCCTCGGACGACTCCCCGAACGTTCCCACCTGCCCGGCGGAGGCCCCCCATGCGCGAGCGGAATCGACGTCACTTCCTCCACGACACGGCGACGCTCGCGGCGGCGATCGCGGCCCTGCCCGCGGCGAGCGTCGCCGCCTCGATCGACGACGCCGCCGAGCCCGCGCCGGCCAGGCCGAGCGCCAACGAGACGATCCGCGTGGCCGTCGTCGGCGTGAAGGGCCGGGGGATGGCCCACGTCGAGGGCTTCAGCGCCCAGCCGAACGTCAAGGTCACGGCGATCTGCGACATCGACGAGAACGTCATCGGCCCCGCCAAGCAGGCGCTGGAGAAGGTCGACCCCAAGTCGCCGCCGAAGTTCTACCAGGACATCCGAAAGCTCCTGGAAGACAAGGATATCGACGTCGTCTCCATCGCCACGCCCAACCACTGGCACGCGCTGGGGGCCATCTGGGCCTGCCAGGCGGGCAAGGACGTGTACGTCGAGAAGCCCGTCAGCCACAACGTCAGCGAGGGCCGGCGCATCGTGGAGGCGGCCCGGCACTACAACCGGATCGTCCAGACCGGGACGCAGTGCCGCAGCCACAAGGCTGTGCGCGACGCCATCGACTTCATCCGCTCGGGCAAGCTGGGCGAGGTCTACATGGCCAAGGGCCTCTGCTACAAGCCCCGCGGCTCGATCGGCCACAAGCCCGACGGCCCGGTCCCGGCCGGCGTCGACTTCAACCTCTGGCTCGGCCCCGCCCCCGAGCGGCCGTTCAACCCGAACCGCTTCCACTACAACTGGCACTGGTTCTGGGACACCGGCAACGGCGACCTGGGCAACCAGGGCATCCACCAGATGGACATCGCCCGCTGGGGCCTCGACAAGAACGAGTTCCCCAAGGCCGTCACCTCCTCCGGCGGTCGGTTCGGCTACAAGGACGACGGCGAGACCCCCAACACCATCTCCAGCTTCTTCGAGTTCGGCGACAAGGAGCTGCAATTCGAGGTCCGCGGGCTGATCACCAACGCCGAGCTGGACGTGAAGATCGGCAACATCTATTACGGGACCGAGGGCATCCTCGCGATCGACGGCTACAACACCTGGCGCACCTACTTCGGCCCGAACCTGGAGCAGGGCCCCAACGGCAAGGGGGGCGGCGACCACTTCGCCAACTTCCTCAACGCCGTCCGCGCCCGCGACCACAAGCTGCTGAACGCCGACATCGAGGAAGGCCACCTGTCGAGCGCGTACTGCCACCTGGGCAACATCGCCTACCAGCTCGGCCGCAAGCTCCAGATCAACCCCGCCTCCGAGTCGTTCATCAACGACCCCGAGGCCGACGCCATGCTGACCCGCCAGTACCGCGAGCCGTTCGTCGTCCCGGCCAAGATCGGGTGAGATTCCAACGCCCCCGCCGCGCCCTCGCGAGCAAGCCCTTCTCCCCTCGTGGGAGAAGGTGCCCCGGAGGGGCGGATGAGGGGGCGAGACCGATAGGCGGCGGGATGAAAGTCTCGTAGGCTGGGTCGAGACCCAGCATGGGATACGCGACGCCTCGCCCGAGCTGGGTCTCGACCCAGCCTACGAGATCGTGGAGCCGTCGGCTCCCGGTCTCGCCCCAATCCGGCCTTCGGCCACCTCCTCCCGCCAGGGGAGGAGGATGCTTGTCCTCGGCCCGTTCCGCGATCTCCAGGCGGAGCGAGCCCCACCAGGCCCAGGAGCACGCCCCATGAGCGGCCCCATCGTCCGCAAGTATGGATTCCCGAATCATGAGCAGATCTTCGGCCGTCGCCCCGTGGAGCACGGGGTCGAGGAGCCGAGGAAGGACGAGGCGAAGGCCGAGAAGGCCGAGAAGCCCGGGTCCGAGACGAAGGACGATCAGCGCGGCGCCTGAGCCGGCACCCGGGCGGGCGGCCGGGCCGGCGCCTTCGCCCGGCCCGCCGCCGCGAGGTCGGCGTTGAGGACCTCGGAGAGCCGGAGCCCGGCCTTCGTCAGCCGCTCGACGACGACGGGGAGGTTCGCGTCCTGATATTCGCGGCCCAGCCGCGCGCCGGACTGGATCGGCCGGTTGGAGCCGGGCTCGCGGTAGGCTCGCCGCGCCGCGGCCAGGCTCTCGTCGGCCCAGTCCTCGGCGGCGCCGCCGGTCCAGTCGCGGGCCTCGGGCTCGCGGGCGAGGTCGAACAGGGCGTCGGCCACCGCGCGCTCGTTGCGATAGCCGTTGCGCAGGAGGCCCGAGTCCCACACTTGATGCAGGTTCGTCCTGTCGTCGCGGAACAGCGAGACCTGGGTCGCGTTGCCCCCGCGGTCGCGGCGGTCGCCGACGTGCAGCGGCTGGTGGAGGTCCTGCACGAGGTGGACGACGTAGCGGAGGGCCATCCGTCGACGCTCCCTCGGCGCGGTCGGGTCGGCGAGGATCCGGCGGAACTCGGCCAGCCGCGAGACGACGCAGTTGTCGCGGCAATGGCGGTCGTCGTAGCGGGGAGCGTCGATCGGGACGTTGACGTAGTGCCACGCGCCGCTGCCGGGGATCTCGCGCGAGTGCTCGTCGGCCCAGGTGGAGGCGTCGGCCAGCGATTCGCCCTCATCGAGCAGGGCGCGCGCGGCGGCGCGGGCCTCGGGCGTCAGCCGGCTCTCGGCCAGCCGGGCCGAGGCGCGATGGCCGTTGCGCCCCCACGCGAGGGCGGGGGTCGGCAGGGCGAGGAGGGCCGTGAGGACGAGCGCGACGGCTCGGCGCGCTGGGAGGTCGCGGGGCATGTCGGGGGCCTTCCGGGGTGAGGCGCGATGGCTTCTCGCGCGGCCCCGCGACGGGGCCGGACGCCTTCGGCATCAGGATAGACGGCGGCGACGCCGTTTTGCTAGTGTGGCCCCAGGTACAGCGAGCCCCCCCCTCCCGACAGGACATGGTGACGATGGCGGCGGTCGACCCGTATTCCCCCTGCCCTTGCGGCTCCGGTGAAAAGTACAAATGGTGCTGCCAGAAGGCGGAATCGTACATCGAACGCTCGCTGCGGCTTGAGCGCAACGGTCAGTACGAGGCGGCGCTGGCCGCGATGAACGAGGGCCTGGCGAAGGTCCCCGGCGCCCCCTGGCTGCTGCTCCGGAAGGCCGTCCTGCTGTCGAACCTGGGGCGCGTCGAGGAGACCGACCCGGTCGTCGCGGAGCTGCTGGCGAAGCACCCGAACCACCCCGGCGCGCGCGGCCTGCAGCTCCGCCTGCTCCTGGCCTCCGCCCGGCTCCGCGAGGCCGTCGACCTGCTCCAGGCGCTGTTGGAGCAGGCCGACGATCGCGGCGAGCGCGCGCCGGCCGACCTGACCGTCGCCGTCGGCTCCGGCCTGTTCCGCGCCGGGCTCATCCCCGCGGCGCTCGCGCACCTGGAGCTGGCCGCCCCCGGGGCCGAGGACGACGAGGCCGCGCCCCCCGAGGACCGCGTCGAGATGGCCCGGCGCGAGCTGATCGGCGCGCTGCGGGCCGCCCCCGAGGCCTCCCCCTGGCTGAAGAACCCGTACCGGCTCGTCCCCCGACC
Source organism: Paludisphaera sp. (assembly GCF_037189885.1). Classification (NCBI taxonomy): domain Bacteria; kingdom Pseudomonadati; phylum Planctomycetota; class Planctomycetia; order Isosphaerales; family Isosphaeraceae; genus Paludisphaera; species Paludisphaera sp. The sequence goes on along the minus strand of NZ_JBBCIR010000045.1, from coordinate 85,570 downwards.
CGAGGGCCTGGGCGAGGACGCCGCCCACCGGTTCGACGACGCGCTCGGCTGGGCCGGGCGCGGCCTGTGGGAGCGGGCCTCGGCCGCGTTCGAGCTGCTCTCCGGCGACCCCGCCGCCGCCCGCGCCGCCGAGATCAACCAGGGGCTCTGCCGCCTCCGCCTGGCCGACCACGCCGGCGCCGTCGCCGGGATCGGGCGCGGGCTGGAAGGCGCGCCGGCGACGACCGACGCCGTCGACCTGGAGGCGCTCCGCCAGTCGATCGACCCGTCCGTCGGCCCCGACCCGGTCGAGGAGGTCGAGCTGTCGTGGACGCTGCGCGACCGCGACGGGCTGCTCCAGCGGCTCCGCGCCGACCTCTCGTGCGTCGAGCGCGCCGACCCCGAGGCCGACGAGGGGGACGACCTGGAGTTCGCCCTCCTCGATCGCCCCCGCCTGGCCGACGACGCGACGCCCTCCGCGGCCGACGTCCCGCTGACCGTCGGCACGCTCGTCGTCGAGGCCGGGGCCCTGAAGCTGGAGACGTTCGACGACGGCCGGCTGGAGGCCCTCGCCGATCGCGTGACCGAGATCGCCGGGCCGACCATCCCCCCCGCGCACCCCAAGACGAAGGAGCTGGGCCCGGTCTCTCGCCAGTCCCTGGTCCTGGATCTCGCCTGCCACACCCCCGCCGGGCTCTCGACCAAGGAGCGCCGCCGCCTGGTCGGCGAGCTGGCCGCCGACCGCATCCGGTCGCGCTGGCCCGACACCCCCATGGCCTTCCTGGGCGGCAAGACCCCGAGGCGGGCCGGCCGCGAGGGCGGCCACGAGGTCGCGCTGCGGGCCGCGCTGCTCCTGCTGGAGTCGCACCCCAGGTGGGAGGGAGCCGTCGACTGGGACGCCCTGCGGGCGGACCTCGGCGGCGTCCCGGCCGAGCCGGCGATCGACCCGATCGACGCGGAGCTCGACCAGGTCCACGTCGGCCGCCTGAAGTCCATCGACCCCCACGGCCTGGACGACGAGCGGCTGGTGGACCTGCGGGCGCGGGGCATCCGCTGGGGCCTGCTGGACGTGGTCGCGGCCGCCTGCCGCGAGATCATCACGCGCCGTCGGCTGCTGGAGCGCGAAGGCTTCCCGACCCTGCACGTCTTCTCCGACCTGGCGATGGACGCCGTGATCGCCGGCGACCGCGACGCCGCGCTGGGGTGGATCGCCAAGGGCCGCGAGTCCGAGCCCGCCGCCAGGCGCCCCGCGACGGCGCCGTCGTGGGACATGCTGGACCTGCGCGTCCGCACGATGACCGACTCGCCCGAGGAATGGGTCCCCGAGGTCGCCGCGATCCTCGGCCGCTACGAGGGGAATCGCCAGGCGATGGAGCAGGTGGTCTCGAACCTGATCGACCTGGGCCTGGTCGAGCTTGCGCCCTCGCCCGACGACCCGGGCCGGTACGTCGCCGACCCGACGGTCCTCTACAGCCTGCTGGCCCGCTACGGCCCGCGCGTGCAACCCGTCGGCGGCGCCCCGGCCGGCGGCGGGATCTGGACGCCCGGCTCCCAGCAAGGCGGCGGGGGGGGCGGGGTCTGGACGCCCGGCTCCGCCGCCTCCGAGCCGTCGGGCGACAAGCCCCGCATCATCCTCCCCGGCCGCTGACCTCGCCGCGCCCCCCGTTCAGGAACCCCAGGATGGCCCCCACCACCCGGAACGAAACCGACGCGGCCCTTGCCCTGGTCCACGAGGGCTGGAACCACCTGATGTCCCAGCGCCCGCTGGCGGCCTGGGGGTCGTGGCGGCGCGCCCTGCGCGTCGAGCCCGGCTCCGCGGCGGCCCGCCAGGCGCTGACGACCCTGGAGAGCGCCCAGGAGCTGCCGCTGGCGGCGCGCAAGACGTACCGCTTCCGCCAGCCCCGCACGCCCCAGCAGCGCGAGCGCTGGGAGGTCGCCATGCGGGGGGGCGGGGTCGAGGAGCTGGACGCCGCCGCCGACGTCTTCGACCGGCTGGTCGCCGACGCCCCGGACGACGTCGAGGCCTGGTTCAACCGCGCCCTCTGCCTGGCCTGGCGGGGCCGCGACGTCGAGGCCGTGGAGTGCCTGGAGCGCGTCGTCGCGCTGGAGTCGGCGCACGACGTCGAGCGGGCCGTCGAGGCCTGGACGCTGGCCGAGGTGCTCCGCCAGGGGGGCGGGGCCGAGGCCCTGGCCGACGACCTCCGCTACGCCTGCGCCTACCCGCGCGACGGCGTGGGGGCCGACGACCTGATCGCCGCCTTCCCGGAGATCCGCCGGATCCCAACCCCCCACGACCCGACCCGGCCCGACGCCAAGGCCGCCGACGTCGAGGTGCTGGAATGGCTCGACCGGCCGTTCCCGGACGCCGACCGCGACGACGAGGGGGTGTCGGCCGCGGAGCTGCCCCGCGTCCTGGCCACGATCTACCTCGGGCCGGAGACGCTGCGGCTCTCCAGCCCCTGCGTCGACGGCCTGGAGCGCGCCGAGGAGCGGCTTCGGCTGCTCGTGGACGACCCCGGCGACGCCGTCGAGCGGACCGCCGCCCCCCTCCCCCTGCCGTTCCTGGACGCCGCCGCCTGGACCGCCCGGTTCCGCGAGGGCCGCGACCCGGCCGACGCGGCGCGCTGGTCGCGCGAGGTGGTCGAGGACTTCCACGAGAACCGCTGGATCCACCGCCCCCGCCAGGGGCTCGACGGCCTGTCCCCCCTGGCCGCGGCGCGCGACGCCCGGGGCGGCGACGCCCAGGCGCTGGCGCGGCTCGCGGCCGTCGTCCGGCTCCGCGAGCAGCTCGGCGCCCGGGGGGGCTCGGCGTCGATGTACCAGGGCTACCCCTTCGACCGCCTCCGCCGCCGCCTGGGCCTGGAGCCGGACGACCCGGCCTCGGTCGACTCCGCCGACCTGGGCTGCGCCAGCCCGTGGGAGCTGGAGGCCCTGGACGCCGCCTCGCTGGAAGACCACGCGCTGATCGACGCCTTCCTCTCGGCCCGCGGCCTGGGGGACGACGCCGTCACCGCGCCCCTGGCCGAGGAGATCCTCCGTCGCCGCCCCGAGGGGCCGGGCCGCGTCGCCGCCGACGACCTGGCCGCGCCCCTGGTCCGCGCGGCGATGCGAGCCGACCGGCCCGGCCAGGCGCTCGCCGCGCTCGACCGGCTCCGCCCCGCGGCCCCGCCGCGCCAGGCGCGGGTCCTGGACGTCTGGCGGGCCGAGATCCTCGCCCGCGTCGGCCGCGCCGGCGAGGCGGCCGACGTGTACGACGCGTTCCTCGGCGGCGACGACCCCGTCGAGGCCGCCCGGCTGGCGCTCGACGCCGCCGAGACCCTGATCGACGCCGGCGCCCCCGACCGCGCCCGCCGCTTCCTCCACGAGGCCGCGCGCCTCGCCCCCCGTCGCGGGCTCCGCGGGATCGAGGCCCGCGCCCGCCGTCTCCTGGACTCGATTGGACGAGACTGATGCCCCCCGCCCCCGCCACCGAGAGCGGCCCCCCCTTCCTCCGCGAGATCGCCTGGAACGCCGACGGCCTGGTCCCGGCCATCGTCCAGGACGCCGCGTCGTCCGAGGTCCTGATGATGGCCTGGATGGACGAGGCGTCCCTGCGGAAGACGCTGGAGACCGGGCTGGCCCACTTCTACTCCCGCTCGCGCCGGCGCGGCTGGCTGAAGGGGGAGACCTCCGGCCACGTCCAGCACGTCGAGTCGATCCACGTCGACTGCGACGCCGACGTCCTGCTCGTCAAGGCCCGCCAGGTCGGCGGCGCCTGCCACGAGGGCTACCGCTCCTGCTTCTTCCGCCGCGTCTCCGACGACGGCCGCCTGGAGGTCGTCGGCGAACTCGTCTTCGACGCGGAGTCCGTCTACCACGGCGGCGGCGAGGCCCCCGCCCCGCCAGGCCCGGCGTGACCCCCGGCCCGTCCGCAGGGCCGGCAGGAGGCACCCATGCACGTCGACCCGGATCGCGGCGACCGGCCCCTCCGGCATGGAATCCTCGCGGCCGTCGCCGTGACCGTCCATGTCGCCTTCCGGGACATGTCGGCCACGACCCGCGTCCTTGAGGGCTACGCTCCGGCCCTGGGCTCGCGCCTGGCGTACGCCGTGGCCGCGCTCTCGCTCCTCGCGTCGGCGGTCGCCGCGGTCGTCTGGATGGGCAAGGCGGACGCGGCCCGCAAGCGATCGGCCCTCCTCGCCCGGGGTGGCGAGCCGGCGCGAACGACGTCGACTCGAATCAACCGCGCGGAAGACCCCTTACCCGGAAAGGCCCCGCGCCACTAAAATGGTATCCTTGCCGAGCGGGGGCGCGACCGCCCCCCGGGACGACGAGAGAGGAACGGAGAGGCGATGCGCAAGCCGCGACTGATGACCCCGGGCCCCGCGATGGTCCCGGAAGACGTTCTGCTCGAACTGGCCAGGCCGGTCATCCACCACCGCTCCGACGAGGCCAAGCAGGTCATCGTCGAGGTCGCCGAGGGCCTGAAGGAGGTCTTCCAGACCAAGAACGACGTCATGATCCTGACGTCGTCCGGCACCGGCGCGATGGAGGCCGCGGTCGTCAACGTCGTCCCCCCCGGCGGCAAGGCCATCGTCCTCAACGCCGGCCACTTCGCCGCCCGCTGGGCCGCGATCTGCAAGGCGTTCGGCATCGTCGCCGTCACCGTCGACACCGAGTGGGGCCAGCCCGTCGACCCGGCCCGGGTCGCCGAAGCCCTGGAGCGGCACCCCGACGCCGTCGCCGTCTACGGCACGCTGTCGGAGACCTCCACCGGCACCGGCCACCCCGTCAAGGAGATCGGCGAGGTCGTCGCGAAGACCGACGCCGTCTTCGTCGTCGACGGCATCTCCGGCGTCGGCGCCATGGAGTGCCGCCAGGACGAGTGGAAGATCGACGTCCTCTGCGCCGGGTCGCAGAAGGCCCTGATGCTCCCCCCCGGCCTCGCGTTCGTCTCCGTCGGCCCCAAGGCCTGGGCCAAGATCGACGCCTTCGAGAGCCACTCCTACTACTTCAGCCTAAAGGCGGCGCGGAGCAAGGCCAAGGAGTTCGACACCCCGTACACCCCGGCCCACACGCTGATCCTCGCCCTCCGCGCGGCCCTCCGGCGGATCAAGGACGAGGGGGTCGAGAGCATCTGGAAGCGACACGCCCTGATGAGCGAGGCCTGCCAGGCCGGCGTCAAGGCGCTCGGGCTGGAACTCTTCAGCGCCCGCCCGGCCGAGGGCCTGACCGCGTTCCTCGTCCCCGAGGGGATGAAGGACTCCCAGATCCGCGGCAAGATGGCCGAGCGCTTCGGCGTGACGACCGTCGGCGGCCAGGGGAAGATCAAGGGGAAGATCGTCCGGATCGGCCACATGGGCTACACCGACGAGCTCGACGTGATCTCCGCCCTCGCCGCCCTGGAGATGGCCCTCTCCGACCTGGGCCTCGACGTCGAGCCCGGCAAGGCCGTCACCGCCGCCCAGCAGGTCTTCCTCGGCAAGGGCGAGCCCGTCACCGCCTGAGCCCGGCCGGGCCGGACGCGTCGACTTCGATCCGGGGTCAAGGCCCCCGCGGCCAAGCCCCCCCTCCCCCGCGGGAGGGGGACGCTTGGCGTCGTCCCGTTCGAACCCCACCCGCCGCCGGCGCCGCCGGCCTTCCCCAACACACGCATCCCCCGAACATCCCCGGAGCAATCAGCGTGGCCTACCGCGTGCTCGTGACCGACAAGCTGTCCGAAGAGGGGCTGGCCCTCCTCCGCGCCGAGGAAGGCGTTGAGGTCGTCGTCGACACCAAGCTGGCCAAGGACCCGGCGGCGCTCAAGGAGGCCCTGAAGGAGGCCGACGGGATCGCGATCCGCTCCGGGACGACGCTCACGGCCGACGTCCTGGACGGGCAGACCCGGCTCAAGGCGATCGTCCGGGCCGGCGTCGGCGTCGACAACATCGACGTCCCGGCGGCCACCAAGCAGGGCGTCGTCGTGATGAACACGCCCGGCGGCAACACGGTCTCCACCGCCGAGCAGACCATGGCCCTGATGCTGGCCCTCGCCCGCAACACCCCCCGGGGCGACGCCAGCCTGAAGGCCGGCAAGTGGGACCGCGGCAGCCTGACCGGCGTGCAGCTGGAGGGGAAGACCCTGGGCGTCGTCGGCCTCGGCCGCGTCGGCCTGGCGGTGGCCCAGCGGGCGCTCGGCTTCGAGATGAAGGTGCTGGGGTATGACCCGCTCCTCTCCGCCGAGAAGGCACGCGAGCACGGCGTCGAGTTCGTCCCCCGGCTGGACGACCTCTGGCCCCGCTGCGACTTCATCACCCTGCACACCCCGCTGACGCCCGAGACCCGCCACGTCGTCTCGGCCGAGGCCATCGCGACGATGAAGCCGGGCGTCCGGATCATCAACTGCGCCCGCGGCGGCCTGATCGACGACGCCGCGCTGCTGGAGGCGCTCAACTCCGGCAAGGTCGCCGGCGCGGCCGTCGACGTGTTCGAGACCGAGCCCCCGCCGGCCGACGACCCGATCGTCTCCCACCCCAAGACGGTCGTCACGCCCCACCTCGGAGCCTCCACCGAGGAGGCCCAGGTCAACGTGGCCGTCGAGGGCGCCAGGCTCCTCTGCGACTACCTGCTCCGCGGCCAGGTCCGCTGCTCCGTCAACACGCCCACCCTCGACCGCGCCGAGATGGAGGAGCTTCGCGGCCACCTCGACCTCGCCTGGCGGCTGGGCCTCCTGCACGCCCAGATGGACCGGGGCGCGATCCGCAAGGCCGTCCTCACCTACCGGGGCGAGGCCGCGAGCAAGAACACCAAGCTCCTGACCGCCTGCTTCGCCGCCGGCCTGATGGAGGCCTCGCTCGCCCAGAGCGTCAACCTCGTCAACGCCCTGCCGTTCGCCCGCGAGCGCGGGCTGGCGTTCGAGGAGAAGATCATCGAGGCCCCCGGCGACTTCGGCACGCTGATCCACGCCGAGGTCACGACCGACAAGAAGACGTACATCGCCGCCGGGACGCTGTTCGGCAAGGAATACCTGCGGCTGGTGCAGCTGGGCTCGTACCAGCTCGACGCCCACTTCGACGGCCCGGTGCTGATCTTCACCCACCAGGACCGCCCCGGTTTGATCGGCTTCCTGGGGACGACCCTGGGCGACCACGGCGTGAACATCGCCCAGATGAACGTCGGCCGCGAGCGGCCCGGCGGCGAGGCCATCGGCGTCGTCAACCTCGACGGCATCCCCTCGCAGGAGGCCCTCGACGCCATCGCCAAGCACCCCGACATCCTCAGCGTCCGCGTCGTCAAGCTCCCCGCCCAGGGCGAGTTGCCCAGCTGGCTCGGCTCCTGACACCCCCGCCCCGGCGGATCAACCCGGGACATTCCCGTCCGCCTCCGCGGGCCCCAGCCGGCCCCGCGGAGGCGTTTTCATACCATCCCTTGTGGCGCGCCGGCCCGAAGATTAACCTTGTTCCAGAGAACCGATATCGATACTCATGTATCAGTCCTAGCGCATTCCTTCTCGATGCGCCGGCCACGAGCCGGACATTTGAAGACCCTCTCCGGATCGATCGCATGAGTCCTTGTTTGATGCAGTCACGCCGTAATGGGTTCACGCTCATCGAGCTACTGGTGGTGATCGCGATCATCGCCGTCCTCATCGCCTTGCTCCTGCCGGCCGTCCAGTCCGCCCGCGAGGCGGCCCGGCGCGCCCAATGCGTCAATAACCTGAAGCAGCTCGGCCTGGCCGTGCACAATTACGTCTCGCAGCAGGGCACCCTGCCGCTGGGAGACCTGTTCCCGGCGGCGACCGCCTACACCGCCAACGGCGTCCGGGGCAACGGCGCCAACGAGTGGAGCTACTGCTGGACGGTCTGCATCCTGCCGCAGATCGAGCAGCAGCCGCTGCACAACGCCTACAACTTCTCGTTCTCGTACGTCGACCCGGGCGGCGGCCTGGGGGCGAACACGACCGTCTGCTTCACGCAGATCGCGGCCTATGTCTGCCCGTCCGACGGTGCCGGCGCGCGGGTCGCGCCGCCGTGGGGCTCGCTGGGCTACGTGGGAAACTGGGGCGGCCCCGGCGAGATCCGGACGTTCACCGGGACCATCATCTCCCCCAACTGGGGCGACAACGCGAACGCCCCGGGGACCAACGCCATCGGCATCGAGGCGGTCTCCGACGGCACCTCGAACACGGCGCTGTTCAGCGAGCGGCTGATCGGCCTGCAATCCGCCCAGCCGGTGAGGCCGGGGACGTCGCCGGACTCCAAGCGAGGGGCCTTCCCCGCCGGCGTCCCGGTCACGATCAACAACCCGACCCAGGGCACGCCCACCACGCTCGCCCTGCTCGCCGCCTGCAAGGCCCTGCCGCCGACGACCACCGGGGTCTCGAACTACAACGGCCGCCTGTGGACCGTGGGCTACCCGTGGAACTACGTCGTCAACCGCTACAACCACGTCGGCGCGCCCAACAGCATGATGTGCTACGCCAGCAACTCGTTCGGCGGCCCCGACGGCTCGGCGCAGGATTCCATCCCGCCCACGAGCAGCCACCCGGGCGGCGTCAACGTGGGCATGGCCGACGGCTCGGTCAAGTTCATCAAGGACAGCATCGGCCAGCAACCCTGGTGGGCCCTCGGCACCCGCGCCGGCGGCGAGGTCATCAGCTCGGACGCCTACTGACGCCCCGGCGAGAGGGAAGAACCATGACGAAGCGAAGACGCGCCTCCTGGGCCGCCACGGCCCTCGCCCTCGCCGCCTTCTGCGGCTGCGGCGGCTCCGACGGCCTGGCCCCGGGCATGCCCGACAACCTCGACATGTCGAAGGTCTCCGACCCCATGGCCGGCAGCCAGATGAAGACCATCGGCAAGGAAGTCAAGACGAAGAAGGCCCCCTGACGACGGGCCCGCGAACGCGAGAGGGGGCGGCATCCGCGCGGCGGGGCCGCCCCCTCGCTTCATCTCCCCCCACCCGCGGGCAAGCGCCCTCCCTACCCCGCCATCTCGCCGAACGCCAGACGGAATCCGTGCAGGACGACCGCGGCGGTGGCGAGGCAGCCGACGAGCAGCACGAACCTCCCCAGCCCGGGCCGCTGGCGCTCCGCGACCTCGCCGACGGTCACGACGAACGCCACCACCGATAGCTTGAACACCGCCATCCCGGCGATGTTCCACCGCGCGAAGACGAACTGGGCCACCGGGTTGGCCTCGTAAAATTTCGGGTGCGTCCTCAAGAGGTGGTACGTCGCGAACAGGTCGGCCAGGCTCAGAGCCAGCAGCGCCACGATCTCCGCCGACAGCAGGCTGTCGCGCCGGGCCGACTCGTGGAACAGCCGCCGCCAGCCTCCCCCCGATCGCGGCTTCGTGGGACTGCCGAGCCTCATGGCCGGCTTCGCGGGGGCGGTCGGCCGCTCCTCCATCAGCGCGTAAGTCTCCGGCGCCTCGCGCGGTGCGGCCCGCGCGGCCCCGCAGTGCGGGCACTTCATCGCGCCCCCGGCCGCGGCCATCTCCAGGCCGCACCAGGAGCAGCGGCATTTCACCTCGCCATCGCCCATCGCCCCTCCCCTCGCCCGTCGATCAGACCACGCCGCCTCGCGGGCCGTCCAGCGCAATCGGCCGCGCGACCACTTGACGTTCTATTGATTGACACGTAAACTATCGACATGCAAAGCGAAGGAGGACGGGAGATGGCGGGGGACCTGGGGCAGCGGATCGGCAAGCGCGAGCCGTTCGAGACGAAGGAGGAGGAGGCGCTCCTCAACCTCGTCCGGACGGCGGACCGGGTTCAGGCGCGGGTCGCGCGGCTGTTGAAGGAGCACGGCCTGACGCCGGCGCAGTACAACGTGCTGCGGATCCTCCGGGGGCTGGGGCGGCCGACGCCGATCCTGGAGGTCGCCGAGCGGATGCTCACGGAGACCCCCGGCATCACCGGCCTGATCGACCGGCTGGAGAAGCTGGAGTTGGTCCGTCGCCAGCGCTGCGAGCACGACCGGCGCGTGATCTTCGTCGTGCTGGGCCCGAAGGGGGCCGACATGCTCGCCGCGCTCGAGGGCCCGACGGCCGAGCTGCGGTCCGCGTTGCTCTCGGGGCTCGACGAGGGCGATCTGTCGACTCTCATCCGCCTGCTGGACCGCGTCCGGGAGCCGCTCGAGGGGCCGTAGGGCGCCCCCCCGGCCATGAAACATCCAGTTTTCTCCACGTCTTCACCAGAAGGATTTGAAGCCATGATGACGATTCGCAGGGCGTCGGATCGCGGCGGGGCCGACCACGGCTGGCTCAAAACCGCGCACACGTTTTCGTTCGGCTCGTATCACGATCCCGATCACATGGGGTTCCGCGACCTCCGCGTCGTCAACGAGGACGTGGTGAGGCCGGGGAGCGGCTTCGGCCGCCACGGCCACCGGGACATGGAGATTATCTCCTACGTCCTGGAGGGGGCGCTGGAGCACCGGGACAGCATGGACAACGTCTCGGTCCTGGGGCCGGGCGAGGTCCAGGCGATGTCGGCCGGCCGGGGGATCATGCACGGCGAGCGGAACGCCTCGACGACCGAGCCGGTCCACTTCTACCAGATCTGGATCCTGCCCGACCGTCCGGGCCTCGAACCGCGATACGACCAGAAGGCATTCCCGACGGCCGACCGCCGCGACGCCTGGCGGCTCGCGGCCTCGCCGGACGGGCGCGAGGGCTCGCTGAAGATCCACCAGGACGCCGCTATGTACCTGGCGTCGCTCGACGCCGGCGCGGAGCTTGCCCGTGATATCGCGCCGGGCCGCCACGCCTGGCTGCAAGTGTTGAGGGGCCGCGTCGTCGCCAACGGCGAGGCGCTGGAGGCCAGCGATGGCGCCGCCCTGAGCGACGAGCCCGCGGTCTCGATCCGGGCCGAGGGCCCCGCCGAGATCATGCTGTTCGACCTGGCGTGAACGGGGGGGGCCGGCCGTCGTCTCGGCCGGTCGGCCCCGCCCGATCACGATCCCTAGATTATGATGAAGGAGACTCACAATGGACGGGACGATCCGAGGTGTGATCAGCGTGGCGGGGCGTTCGGCGCTCGCGGCGATCTTCCTGCTCAGCGCGTTGGGGAAGATCCCGAACTTCGAGGCGACGGCGGAGATGATGGGGTCCAAGGGGATGCCGGCGCCGAAGTTCCTGCTCGTCGGGACGATCGCGTTCCTGATCGCGGGGAGCCTGTCGCTGATCGCCGGCTACAAGACGCGCTGGGGCGCCCTGCTCCTGATCCTGTTCTTGCTGCCGACGACCTATCTGTTCCACGACTTCTGGAATTACACCGGCGAGGCGGCGCAGAACCAGCAGGCCCACTTCATGAAGAACCTGGGCCTGGTCGGGGCGGCGCTCTTCCTGCTCGCCAACGGCGGCGGCGCCTGGAGCCTCGACGATCGCCGGCCCGCGCCCACGGCGGCGCCGACCGACACGCCCGCGAGTCTCTCGTAACGCCCTTCCCCCCTGGCGGGGGAAGGTGGCCCAGAGGGCCGGATGAGGGGGAGGCCAAAAGCAGGCTAGGTGCCGGGATTCGCGACGGCCGGACAAGCCTTCGACGACTCCAACGGCCGTCGCGCATGCCGTCCCCCTCTCCTGACCGCGTCGCGGTCTGTCCTCCCCCGCGAGGGGGGAAGACGATTTCGCGCGTCAGGCGAGGCGTCGGCGCGCGGCGAGGGCGCCGACGACGCCCAGGCCCAGCAGGGCCAGCGAGGCGGGCTCGGGGACGGCGGCGGCCTGGGGGGCGTAGGTCGTGAGGTTGTCGATCGCGACGTAGGTCGGCGTGTTCGGGCCGTAGTCGACGGAATTGTCGGTCGTGAAGAAGTCGAAGACCAGACTCGTCGCGTCGCCGAGGGCCAGCAGCGAGATGGTTTGCCAGGTGTCCAGGATGAAGGACTGGCCGTCGCGGTAATCCGCCAGGACGACGCGGACGTCGCCGGTCAGGGCACCGGTGGAGTCGTAGCCGTTGATGATCAGCTCGAAGTAGTCCCCCGGGCCGAACTGGCCGCCGTAGCTGTTGCCGGTCCGGATCAGGTTCTCGGCGTACCAGGTGTTGGTCAGGTCGATCGAGTGGGCCTTCTGGCCCGCCGCCAGGTCGATCGTCGCGTACGACTCGAAGCCCGGGGAGAGGGACGAGAAGGCGACCGCGTAGTTGTCGCCGCCGCTCGCCCCGCCCGGGGCCGCGAGGTACTGGTTCAGGAAGTAGGCGTCCGGGCTCACGTCGATCGCGCGGGACTGGCTGGAGAGGGCCCAGCCCTGCCAGTAGTTGAAGCCCGGGTCGTACGAGTTGTTGAAGGCGTTGCCGTCGATCTGGAACGCCCCGGAAGGGCCGGCGTCGTTGAGGAAGCCCCCCGCCGTCGGGTCGGAGGGGTCGATCAGGGTGAATTGATCGGCGGGGACGCCCTCGAAGGTCGTCACCGTGTAGACGTCGGCGGCGAGGGCCGGCGAGGCGAGCGCGAGGACGAGGGCGAGGGCGAGCGACGAGGCGGGCGCGAGGCGCATGGGGAGACTCCGGGGGAAGGTGGCGCGCGGGGGTACGCCGCGCGGGGACGCGGGCCGACCTGCCCGGTGAGTCGCCGGCGGGCCCGTCGCCCTGGCGCGCTCGTCCGGATGCTCGCGGCCGAAGCATCCCAAACGGAAGACGTATCGACGGGTAGGTCTTCTGGCTCTCGGCCCCGCGTCGAGCGGCCTTCCCGCCCCATGGCAGTGGCCCCGTGGCTCGCGCTTCCCGGCCGATTACAGCGGCGGCCCCGCGCCGGATTCCCACCGGCTTCACTATTCTCCCCCGGACGGGCGAGGCCGTTGGCCTCCCCTGGGGGCTCCCGTCGATGTTGCGATTAGACCACGCGCGTTGACGAACGGTCAAGCCGTGGCGCAAGCCAGCGCACGAGATCGATGGTCACCCGTTCGCGGCCCAGCTCGTTGAACGGCTCGTGGGACATGCCGGGGTAGAGCATCAGCGTCTTGTCCTCGGACCCCGCCGCGTCGAAAAACTCGCGGACCGAGGCCGGGTCGACGACCGGGTCGTCGCCGCCGACGATCGCCAGCAGCGGCACGCGCAGGTCGCGCGCCCGGCGGATCAGCAGCTCGCCGCCGTCGACCATGCCGAAGAAGAAGGGGGGATTGATGCGGTTGTGGCGGAGGTCGTCGCGGAGCATCATCCGGCCGACGGCCGGGTCGCGGTTCTCGGCGGGCGACGCGTCGAACGCCCGGAGCGTCGCCCACGGGGCGACCCGCAGGAGGATCCGGCCCAGCCCCAGCTTGTGCCGCGGCACGCGCATCGCCAGCCGGATGAACGGGTTGGAGACGATCAGGCCGTCCATCCCCTCGGGCCGTTCCAGCGCGTACCGCAGGGCGACCTGGCCGCCGTTGGAGTGGCCCAGAAGGAAAAGCGGGGCGCCGGCGTAGCGCAGCCGCGCCCACGAGGCGACCGCGCGGAGGTCGTCCACCAGGTCCTCGTAGCGCCGGACCACGCCGCGGCGCCCCGGGCTGCGGCCGTGGCCGTGGTAGTCGTGCGCGATCACGTCCACGTCCAGCGCCTCCCCCAACGCCTCGGCGACGTGGGCGTAGAGGCCGCCGTGCTCGCCGAACCCATGCGAGACGACGATCGCCCCGGCGGGGCTGTCGCGCCGCCACCAACGGCCGCGGAGCCTGCGCCCGCCCCGCGCGGTGACGGTGAACTCGGACGATCGCTGGCCGACGGTGCTCATGCGTGACGCCTCGGCATCCGTGAGTATGACGCTCGACGCGGGGCCCCGCCCCCCCGCGCGGAGTCTATCAGAGGGCCGCCGATCCGATCGAGGCCAATCGTCCCGCCTCCTCGACCGGGTCGCGGTCCAGCGTCAGCATGGTCACGTCGTCCTCGTAGCCCTCCGCGCCGGCGAAATGGCGGAGGGCCTCCAGCACGGCGTCCAGCCGAGGCCCCGGGGGCAGGTCCGCGCGCCGGAAGATGTCCAGGATCGGCTCGGTCCCGAACATGCCGGACCCCGCCGGCGAGCGGGCCTCGGTCACGCCGTCGGTGTAGAGCAGCAGCGACTCGCCCGGCGCCAGCCGGTCGGCCGATTGCACGCAGGGGAAGCCGTGCAGGGCCGAGGAGAGGATGGGGCCGGTGGAGCCCAGGGTCCTGATCGCGCCGTCCCCCCCCCGGATGTACGCCTCGGGATGGCCGGCGTTGACGTACTCCAGCAGGTCCCCCTCCGGGCCCAGCCGCACGCAGCAGAGGGTGACGAACCGGCCGGGGTCGAACTCGCGGATCCCCTCCTTGATCCGCTCGGCCACCCATCGGGGCTCGAAGTCGTCGACGTAGGCCGCCCGGAAGCCCGCCTTGACGACCGCCGTGACCATCGCGGCGGACGTGCCGTGGCCCGCGACGTCGGCGATGAGGATCGCCACGCCCCCCGCCTCGGTCTCGGCGTAGTCGTAGATGTCCCCGGCCAGCTCGTTCGACGCCATGTACCGCGCGGCCAGCGACAGCCCACGGCCGCGATACTCCGGCGCCGGCAGCATGCCGAGCTGGAACTGCCGCGCCTCGTCCAGCTCGCGGGCCACCCGGTCCAGGAACCCCTCGCGCTCCTCGCGCAGCCGGCGCAGCTCCAGGCAGCGGTCGACCAGCGCCAGCATCACGCGGCGGTCGAACGGCTTCTGGATGAAGTAGTACGCCCCCTCGTCGATGGCGCGCAGCAGGTTCTCGTCCGACTCCTCGACGTTCCCGGTCATGATGATGACGTCGAGGTCCGGGTGCTCCCGCTTCAGGGTCCGCATCAGCTCGAAGCCGTTCATCTCCGGCATGCGGACGTCGACGACGGCCAGGTCGAAAGGGGCCCCCCGCGCCAGCTCCAGGGCGGCCCTCGGCCCCGGCGCCTCCACCACCCGCCGGCCGCCGCGCGCCAGGATCCGCGACACGGCGCGGAGCACCCCCTCGTCGTCGTCGACGACCAGGATCGAGGCCTCTCGGATATCCATCACCGTCCCTCCTTCCCGACGATCGGGAAGCCGACCTCGACCGTCGTCCCCCGCCCGACCTCGCTGCGGATCTCCAGGTGGCCGCGGAGCTGCGCCGCGATCGACCGACAGATGGCCACTCCCAGTCCGTGGCCGTCGGGCTTGGTGGTGAAGAACGGCTCCCGCAGCCGCGCCAGGTCGTCCGGCGAGATGCCGCAACCCGTGTCCTCCACCTCCAGCACCAGCCGGCCCCCCACCGACCGCCCGCGGATCGTCACGCGATCCCCCGGGCCGGTCGCGTCGCGGGCGTTGCTGATCAGGTTAAGCAGCAATTGTTCCACGTCCGCCTGGACGGCGAATAAGGGGGGCAGGTCGGCCGGCACGTCGACCGCCAGCGTCACCCCCCTGCGCTCCAGCCCCTCGCGGAACAGGGCCAGCGCCGACTCCACCGCCTGCCGCGGCGCCACCTCGCTGGGGTTCCGCGTCGACTCCCGCGCGAAGTTCAGCATCCCGCCGAAGATCCGCCGGCATATGCGGATCGAGCGCTCCGCCTGGTGCAGGTCGGCCTTCGCCGCCTCGGGGTCGAACCGGCCGGCCTCCAGGTCGTCGGCCAGCTGCTGCACCAGGGGCAGGACCGTCGCCAGCGCGTTGTTCACGTCGTGCGCCACCCCCCGCGCCAGGTCGGCCATCGCGTGCTTGCGCTCCGCGTCGATCATCCGGCGCTCCAGCGACTCCGTCCGCCTCGCGTTCCGCAGCGCCACCGCCGCCTGGGGGAGGAACTGCGAGACCAGCCCGACCTCGTACTCGCGGAACGAGCCGGGGTGGATGGACGCCACCTTCAGCACCCCCAGCAGCCCCTCCCGCGTGATCAGCGAGGCGCACAGGACGGCCCCCTCCGACGGCGCGAAGCCCCCCCCGCGCGGCAGGCGGTCGTAGTCCAGCACCTCCGCCAGCGTCGTCGAGCCGCCCCCCGCCCAGTCCTTCCAGCCCCGGCCCTCGCGGTCGAAGCCCAGGACGACCGGCTGCGCCAGCATCTCCTGGAGCGTCGCCTCCAGCGGGAACCGCCGGCCCACGTTCTCCCCCTTGGCCTTCCGCCAGGCGACCTGCTCCGCCACCACCTCCAGCGCCCCCGCCTCGGCGTCGTGGATCAGCAGCGCCGCCGAGTGGTCGTAGGCGATCAGCGACCGGATCCCGTGCAGCACCTCGTACGAGAGGTGCTTGGGGTGCGACTGCGCCATCACCTTGCGGTCGACGCGCTCGCGCACCTCGCGGATGCGCTGGAAGTCCGCCTGCTCGATCAGCTCCGAGGCCAGCCCGCCGATCGTCGAGAACGCCTGGCGGGCATCCCAGAAGTAATCGGCCCCGGGGGAGCGGACGGCCAGCGCGCCCCACATCCGGCCGCGACGCCGGATCCGCGCCAGCATCACGTCGCGCGGCACCCTCGCCTTCTCCCCTCGCAGGAACCCGGAGATCAGCCGACGGTCCCAACGCGCGTCGTCGGGGGTCGCGTGGAGGACCCGCGCCTCGGGCGACCCGGGGAGGATCGCCGCGACGCACCCCTCCGGCGCGCGGAACAGCTCCATCGCCATCCGGAGCGCGCCCCCGAGGATCTTCTCCGGGTCGCGCCCCTCGCGATGCTGGATCCGGAACCGCCACAGGTGTTCCGTGAGCCCGCCCCAGCCCCCGTCGGGCCGCGACGATTTCGCCCCATCCCGCTTCAAGTTGCCCCCGATCGTCGAACCATGCAGGCCGGAGAGCGGCCGGCGCGAGTCCCCGGATGAATCATGGCTCACGCCGGCGGCGTTGTCCATGATTGGATCGACGGACGGCGATCGACGGCGGGGTCGGGCACTCTGATCGGATTCAAACGGCCTCAAAGAAAGTCGCGATCGTCCTCCATGCGAGGCCGGCGGCCGGGCACCACGTCCCACTCGACTCGGAGGCCCTCGCCCGGGGGCATCCCCCATTCCCAGCCGCAAATCGCCAGCCCGACGCCCCGATGTCCGGACGAGTCCAGGACGACGATCTTGAACCCCGTCTGGCCCGGCCGGATCATCCAGCTCCGGTCTCGGCCGGGTCGACCTGCCTCGATGAGCTTATAGCCTTCAGAGCGGGCCCACCCCTCCACGACCTTCAAGGCATTTCGCCTCCCCCGCCGTTGGATTATCAGGCATGCGACGGCAAGCGGCCCGGCCATGAGGCAGAAGATCAGGCCGTCGTGGATAGATTTTCCGACCCCGGCGAGATCCATCCCTCTCCCCCGCCGTACAAGGAGGGCGGTCGCGGCGAGGCGCCGATTCATCGCCCCGATCCGATCCCTAATCTACTCTCCCCCGCCGCGCATCGACAGGCCCCGGACCTCGAACGTCGCGTCATACGGGCCAGGGGCTTCCCATCCCAGGTTGAACGAGTCGATCGCCAGATCCTCGAATCGGGTGGCCTTCAGGTAGCCGTGGCTCTGGGAGATCGCCAGCGCCTCGCGGAGCAGCGGGACCATGTCGACCTCCAGCCGATGCCAGGCGCCGTCGCCGGTGGGGGTCTTCCAGAAGCGCTTGCCGTCGATCAGGCAGATGAACTTGCCGCTCGCGTCGTCCTTGCCCACGTCCAGCGCGTGGTGGGCCGGGGGGATGGGGTGTCGGGCGTCGAAGATGGGGATGCCGAACCAGATCATGTCCCGATGGTCGGGATTCCCCTTCGTGGCGTTGTGGACCGTCCAGAACGCGGATACCTGGGCGGTGTGGCGGCCGGGGTCGAGCTTGTCGGCGGCCCAGGAGGCGGGATCGCACGAGGGTATCCGCGCCTCCATCGCGAAGGTCAGGGTCTCGAAGTCCCTCGGGGCGATCGGCCGTTCGAAAAGCTGCTCGATCAGCAGGTGGGGCCAGGCCTCGCCGTCGGCGCGCATGCGGCCGTCGTACTCGAAGTCGCCCCGGACCTCCAGCAGCAGGCCGACGGGCCCCGCGCCGGAACGATCCACGACGACGCGCTTGGCCCGGTTCTCGGCGGTCCACCGGCCGTCGGCCTCGACGGAGCGTTGGGGCTGGAGCAGTTCGCGCGTCCCCCACTGCGGCATCCGCCAGGCGGGGGGGCCCGCGTCCGGCCCTGCCGACGCCCGAAGCTCCCCGATGAGGAGCTTCGGGACGGGGTG
Source organism: Paludisphaera sp. (assembly GCF_037189885.1). Classification (NCBI taxonomy): domain Bacteria; kingdom Pseudomonadati; phylum Planctomycetota; class Planctomycetia; order Isosphaerales; family Isosphaeraceae; genus Paludisphaera; species Paludisphaera sp. The sequence continues at coordinate 67,561 of NZ_JBBCIR010000045.1, read as the reverse complement.
GCTCGCCGCCGTCAGCATGAACCCGCGTTCGAACGTCGGGTCGGCGAACAATTCTCGGGAGCGGTCCGCGCCGGGAGCCTGTCCCAGCGCGGCCGCGAGCATCATCAGGCTGGTCAGCACGGACATTCCTCCCCGGCCCGGCCTCAGCCGGCCGGCTTGATGAGCTTGGCGAGGGCCTCGTCGAGCGCGCCGCCGCGGAGGTCCAGCCGGACGATCGTCCCCTGGGGGTCGATGAGGTATGTCGCCGGGATCGAGGCCACGCCGAACGCGTCGACGAGATCCACGCCGGCCGTGGCGTTGTGGAGCTGCGCCCAGGGGATCTTGCGGGCCTTCACGAAGTCGACGACGGCCGACCGGGTGTCGTCCAGGCTGACGCTGACGATCTCAAGCCCCGCGCCCTGGTACTTCTTGTAGGCTTCCTCCAGCCGGGGCAGCTCGACGATGTTGGGGGTGCACCAGGTCGCCCAGAAGTCGACCAGGACGTACTTGCCGCGGAGGTCCGCCAGCCGGACCGTCTTGCCCTCGACGTCGGTGGCCTCGACGCTCGGCGCGGGCTTGCCGACGAGCGCCAGCCGGGCCAGCTCGGCGTCGGTCCGCTGCTTCACGGCCTCGTTCTCGGGGAACTTCGCGGCGAGCGTCCGATACACCTGGGCCGCCGTCTCGACCTCGCCGGCGGAGACGGCCGCGACGGCGAACGTCTCGGAGAAGCTGGAAGCGAACTCCTCCTGCTCGGCCAGCGTCAGCCCCTGCATCAGCTCCTGGTAACGGGCCAGCGCCTCGGGGAACCGCCCCCCCTTCGCCCGCCCCATCACCGTGATGACCTGCGCCAGCGCCTTCACCGGGCCGTCCGGGCTCTCCTTGAGATACCGCTCGGCCGTCTCCTGATTCTCCGCGAACCAATCATGCTCGATCGCCTTGTTGAACAGGGCGGCGTAGGCCTGGTCGCGGTCCTCCGCCTGGGGGTCCTTGACGAGGTACTCTCCCAGCTCCCGGACCAACGCCCGGTCGTGGCGATTCTGGATATCGGCCACGCTCTCGCGCGCCGGCGACTGCGCCCGGGCACCCGCCACGATCGCCGACGACGCCAGCAACACGATCCCGACACGGCGAAAACTCATGGCGCGCTCCTCGCCAGGACGCCCCCGCGATCCGCCCCAGGCAACACGCATGCATTCACATTCCGCGCCTTTTTTTTCCTGAGCGTCGTTTGTGTAGCACTACATGGTGGGAAGGCGTCGCGCGAGGGTCCCGGGGGGTATGAAAGGTGGATGAAAAAGACCGTCAGGGAAATCGGGGGGCAGTCACGATGGAGGGGAGGTCGCGCGACCGGTTCGAAGGGCCGCGGAAGCCCCTCGGGCTGGGTTCCGGACGCGGACGGTCGTCGCGCGCGGTGGCTTCCTCGTCCGACCGCCGCGCGGCCCGCTCCGCCTCGCGAGGGGCGAAGGCCCTCCGCGCGGAAGGCCCTCGGGATCTCGCGACGGCCGAGAAACACCATATCGAAAACGACGAACGAAGCCAACTCGTTTTCGACTCAAACTCCCACGTCGTCGCCCGTTGCGCCAAAACCAGCGCCGACGCGCGACGACGAACGAAGCCAGATCGGACCCACCCCGCGCGGGGCCCGGTCGGCGTCGCGAACTCAGCCGATCTCGACGGCCTGGAGGCCGATCGCGGGGGCTGGTTCGGGGGAGCGCGTCGGAGCGAACAGGCCGCGAGTCAGTTCGAACCACTGGTAGCAGCAGGTCGCCATCTCGTGGGAGGCGAGGAACGCCTGCCGCCCCTTCTCCCCCATCTGGCGGCCGAGGTTGCGGTCGTCGCGGAGGCGTTCGATCGCCCGGATCACGCCCTCCGCGTCGCCGTAAGGGACGGCGAACCCGCCCCCGGAGCGGCGCACCAGGTCGGCCGACTCGCAGTGCGCCGGGCCCACGAAGACCGCCGGCCGGGCCGCCGCCATGATGCCGTAGAGCTTCCCCGGCACCACGACGCCGGTCATCTCCGGTCGCATGGAGATCAGGTGGACGTCGGCCGCGGAGAGCGACAGGTGCAGCTCCTCGCGGGGGAAGTAGTCCAGGATCCGGACGTTGTCCAGGCCGTCGCGCTCCTTGGCCTCCTTGACCTCGGCAAGCCTCGGCCCGCCGCCGACGTACAGGAACGCCACGTCCCGGCGCTCTCGCAGCGCCCGGGCCGCGGCGAGGAACTCGTCGAAGGTGTGGGCCAGGCCGAGGTTGCCGGAGTACATGCAGACCAGCTCGTCCGCGTACCCCAGCCGCTTGCGCAGGGAGTTGGATTCGCGGGGGACGGGGAAGACCTCGTCCTTGCGGCTCCAGACGGGGATCTCGACGATGCGCTCGGCGCGGACCCCCTTCATCAGGATCCTGTCGCCCATGTACGGGCCCAGGACGACGACCCGGTCGGCCCGCCGCAGGACCGAGTCGCTGAGCCAGGCGAGGGCCTTCACGACCGGGTTGGTGGGCGACATCCGCTTCAGGGCGATGCTGGCGTCGGGATGCAGGTCCATGCTCCAGCAGACGTGCGCCGAGCCCTTGAACCGTCGGAGGAGCGTCCCGACCAGCCCGATGATCGGCGGGGTGGTCAGGGTGACGACGGCGTCGAACCGCGGCAGCCTCGCCGCCTTGAGCACGGCGCGGGCGTAGAAGCTGAGGTAGTCGGTCATCCGGGCCAGCGTGCTCTTGCGCCCCAGCGAGGTGGCCGGCACGCGGTGGATGTGCACGCCGTTGCGGACCTCCTCGGCCGGGGGCGCCGGGTCGCCGGGCTTGTAGCGCGACTGCGAGCAGAGGACGTGGCACTCGTAGCCCCGCGCCGCCAGCGACTCGGCAAGGTCGGTCAGGTGCTGGGCCGTGGAGGCGTGGTCGGGCCAGTAGTACTGGTTGATGAACAGGAGCTTCTCGCCGCCCCCGCGCGTCGGGCCGGCCTCGGGGGCCGGCGGGCCGTCGGCCGGGGCCGCGAACGGGACCGGGCCCAGGGGGCGCGCCGGCCTGGGCCTCCCGCGGAACCAGAGCTTGCGGTTCAGCATGTGTCGTCCACCCGGACCGTCTCGGCCCGCCTGGGGATGGTGATTCGTGATGGGGTGCTGGGCGAGTCGGGCCGCGCGGCGGGAGAGCTCCCCGCCCGCGCGACGGCGAGCGTCCGGGGGCCTCGCGGCGCGCGGGGCCCCCGGACGGGCTTCGGGTCAGACGTTGGCGAACGGATTCTGGAACGAGATGAGCTGGGCGGCGCGGACCAGCTCGGCGATGCCGCGGTCGAGGTCGACGGTGGTCTCGAACCCCTTGGCGCGGATCTTCTCGTAGGAGACCTCGTAGTTGCGCTGGTCGGCGTCGGAGCCGACCTCGGCGAAGTGGAGGTAGAAGTCCGTGTGCTCCAGGATCTTCCGGGCCACGTCCTCCTTGGTGAAGTTCATGGTCTCGTGGCCGACGTTGTAGACGTCGTCCTTCACGTCGTCCCAGCGCTCCAGGGCGAAGATGAAGGAGCGGGCCATGTCGCGGACGTGGACGAAGGTCCGCTTGAAGCCCCCCTCGTAGACGATGAGGTTGCGGTTCTTGACCGCCTGGTAGGTGAAGTCGTTCGGCATCAGGTCCAGCCGCATCCGGTTGCTGGCGCCGAAGGCGGTGGCGAAGCGATAGGCGATGCCGTTGCCGGCCTCGAGCGTCATCTGCTCGGCGGTCGCCTTGGTCTCGCCGTAGAGCGTGATCGGGGCGCGAGGGGTGTCCTCGTTGCAGACGTAGTCGGGGATCGACCCGTAGATCGACCCGGTGGAGGCGAAGAGGAACCGCGTGTCCTTGGAGCGGGCGGACAGCAGGTTGCGCGTCCCCTCGACGTTGATCGCCTGCGCGAGCTGGGGCTCCTTCTTGCAGGCGGGGTAGCCGACGATGGCGGCCAGGTGGATGATCGCGTCGACGCCGTCGACGGCCTTCTTCACCGCGGCGGGGTCGCACACGTCCCCCTGTTGCAGCTCGAAGTGGCTGTCCTGGCAGCAGGGGAGCAGGCCCTGGCCGCCGAACCGGAGGTTGTCCAGGACGCGGACCCGATGGCCCTTCTCCAGGAGCATCGGGACGAGCGTGGAGCCGACGTAGCCGGCTCCGCCGGTGACGAGGATACGCATGGCGGTTCCATCCTTGGTGAGGTCGCGGAGCGCCCGGGGGCGACGATCGCGCGATGGGTGACGGGCTGCACGGCCGACAAGTGGGGAGTCGGCGAAGCCGAGGCGTCGCGCCAGGCCCCCGTCCTTGTGGGCTCGTCTCTTGGTTGCGAAACAACGTCCTTGGCCGGATCGGACGACCGCCGACGCGAGGGCGTCGGCCTTGATTCGGCACCCATGGGCCCGGCGACCAATCCGTCGGGCGGGCCTAGCTCGGGGAGGGGGCCGTTCGTCCCGGTCCGTCGGCGGAGAGTATCGGCGTCGGAGGCGTTGATGTCAATCGCAACTTTCGTCCGGATTTCATCCCGCCCCCGCCCCTTTTCAGCCCAGGCTCGCTCCGTCGCGCCCGGCATGGCCTCCGCCTCCCCGGCGCGAAGCTCGGCCGCCTCGGGCATTCCATGCGGGGCCCGGGCTCATGGCGGAGACTTCCGCGCCTCATCGGCGGCACGAGCCTCCAGACCACTCCTCTCGCGAACCGCGCCGGCCCGCCGGGCGAGGCCGGGGGCCGGCGCGTCGGCGACGGCCGGCTCACATCCGAGGGCGTCGGCGCGCGAGCAGGCCCGCGACCAGGACGGCCGTCCCCGCCATGGCGAGGCTGGTCGGCTCCGGGACGGCCGCGGCGCCGATCGTGTAGGTCACGTCGTCCACGGCGAAGTAGCCCGGCGCGTTCAGCCCCCATTGGCCGGAGAGCGTCGACGACACGTTGAAGTAGAGCCGCTGGGCGCCGGCCAGATCGGCCAGGTCCATGTACAGCCACTCATCGGCGATGAACCGCTGGCCCTCGCGGTTATCCCCGAGGAAGAGGTCGACGAACCGGGCACCCCCGGAGGCGTCCGTGAGGATGTTTCCGTAGGCGTCCGTGCCGTAGGCCGTCACCTTGAACCAGTCGGGGATGTTGCCGTCCACCCCGCCCATCGGGCGGCCGGTGAAATCGTCGCCGAGCGACAGCGACAGGGCGGTGTAGGTGGTGTTGGTCACGTACATGCCCTGGATGATCGCGTCCTCCGGCAGCGTGAAATAGGGCAGGCCCTCCAGGTGGACGAGGTTCAGCGGGTTGAAGGCTTCGACCCCGAGCAACGGGATGGCTTCCAGGTCGTGATATCCGTAAGCCACCCCGAAGTTCGCCCCCGAGTGCGCCTCGCCGGCGTAGACGGAGAACTGGCTCGCCAGGCCCGGGACATCCGTGTTGGTCTGGTTGGAGTAGGCGAATCCCTCCCAGTAGCCCGCCCCGCCTCGGTTGATGAAGTCCACCCCGTCGGAGGAGAAGGACCCCTGTTCCACCGGCCCCCACCGCCCGGGGATCTCCACCGTGGGATCGAACGGGCCGCTCTGGGCGGAGTTGGGGCTCAAGGCAAGGCCGTCGAAGTCGGCGACGACGACGCCCGCGCGGGCGGTGCCCAGGGCGAGGGCGAGGGTCGCGGCCAGGCACGTCAGGGATCGGTACGGTCGGAGGCTCATCAGCATGTTCTCCAGGTCGAGAATCGGGGTAGGCCGGCGGGGCGGCGGTTCGGCGCGCACCGCGATCGGGCCGGCCTCCCCGCGGGATGTCGGCGGAAGGGGACGACGTCCCCGGTCGCGAGGTCGACGACGCGCGGGCGCGTCGCCTATGTCGTGGCGGGCGTCATGGAGCCTTTCCGCCGGCAAGGGCGGGATGAAGGCGCGCGGCCGTGCCGGGCGAACCCCTCGCGGCCGATCCGCGCGAGCGTCCACCGCGGACGCCGACGGCCGGGCGTCCTCGCGGATCTCGACGGGCAGGTCTTCTGGCTCTCGGCTCGAACGGCCTCGGACGACCTTCCCGCCCCCGATCGAAGGGGGCAGTGGCCCTGTGGTCCGAGACCTCGCCGATTACAGCGGCGGCCCCGCGCCGGAATTGCACCGGCTTCCCTATTCTCCCCCCCGAGCGTTCTCGGCCGGGGGCACCTGTCGAGCGGCCCTCAGGGTAGCACCCCGGGCGCGAAACCTCAAGACGGCCCCGCGGCGTCGCCGCCGTCCATCTTCATATGAAGCAGCGGGAACGGGTTGCCCAGGCCGTCGCGCGCGGAGCGGCCGACGACCCGGAAGCCCATCCGCAGGTAGAAGCCGACGGCTTGCGGGTTCTGCTCGTTGACGTCGACCTCGTCGCAGCCGAGCGCCCCGACGGCGTGCTCGACCAGCGCCCTCCCCGCCCCGCGGCCCCGACGCTCGGGCGCGACGAACAGCATCTCGATCCGAGTCCCGAGCCTCCCCAGGAAGCCGACCAACTCGCCCGCCTCCTCGCAGCCGGCCAATTCGACCAGCGGGAGGTACTCGTGCAGGACCAGCGGCTTGAGGACCTGGATGTCGACCTCCGTCAGGAAGTCGTGGGTGGCGCGAACGGCCGCCTCCCAGATCTCGACCAGGCGGGGGTGATCGGCGGGGGCGACGGTGACGATGGTCATGGCGGGGTGCCTACTGGTCGACCGAGAACAGGACGCACCGGCCCTCGGCGGCGGCCTTCCGGAAGAGCCGCCGAATCTCCTGGAAGTACCCCCAGGTGTATTTGAAGTCGTCGTCGTCCTTGTACCCGTGGTAATCCTCCGCGTCGATCGCGTCGTAACGCCGCCGCATCTCGGGCTCGGTGATCATGGCGGCGGCCTCGGCGATCTCGCGGACCAACTCCGGCGACTTCAGACTCAAGATATGGTCATCCTCGAAGTAGAGGTGCTCCCCTCCCAGGATGAAGTGACCGAGGGGATATTCTGAGCCCCCGTCCGCACTCAGCCCGTCCGGGTCGAAGCAGCGGTGGATGGCATCCCAGGCCTTGTCGTTCTCGGCGAGATCCTCCCGATGGTTTTCGAAGTATTCCTCCTCGATCACTGAGAGGACGTATTCGAGGCGTTCTCGCTCATCGCGGATGTCGCGCAGGCGTTGCACCTCGGCCCTCGACAGCGAGAAATGGACTCCGCGACATCCCATTTGCAGCCTCCCGCTCGCACGCGAATTCCGGACAGGATCGGTCGCCAGGCCCCGGGCATGGTAGCCGCCCTGCACCTCCGCAGCGACGGGAAACCGCCTTGGCGCTCCCGGGACGCGCTGCGATCATCGGGGCCGACGACCGCATTCCTTAAAGGATCGAGCCCGCCGCCATGCCGATCAGCATCATCCGCCAGCCGCTCTCGACCGTGGACGCCCCCTGGGTCGCCGCCGGGATCTTCGACAAGGAGCCGGCGGCCGACCTGCGCGGGACCGGAGCCGAGGCGCTGGCGGCCCGCCTGCTGGAGGAGAAGGAGATCAAGGGCGGCGTCGGCGATACCGTGCCGCTGTACGAGCCGGCCGGGTTCCGGTCGCCGGCCCTCCTCCTGTTCGGCCTGGGGGCAAAGGCCAAGCTCGACGCCCGCGCGGCGTTCTCGGCCGGCGTGGCGCTCTCGAGGCGGCTGGCGGGCAAGCCCCGGGAACGCGTCGCCGTCAGCGTCGCGGCGATCCTGGAGGCGGGCGACGCCCCGCTCGTCTCGGCGCTGGTCGAGGGGATCACCGTCGGCATGCGGGGGCCGGGGCTGCGCAAGACGGAGCCCAACCGTCATCCCTTCCCGTTCGACCTGATCGCGCCCGAGGGGACGAGCGACGAGGGCGTGGCCGAATTGGAGCGGCTCGCGGCTCGCGGCGCGATCGTCGGGGAGGCGGTGAACGAGGCCCGCCGCATGGTCAACACGCCGCCGTCGGAGAAGGCCCCCGCCGTCCTGGCGGAGGCGATCCGCGACGCGGCGTCCGCCTGCGGCGTGACGGCCGAGGCCTGGACCGAGGCGCGCATCCGCGAGGAGCGGTTCGGCGGCCTGCTGGGGGTCGCGGCCGGGTCGGACGAGCCCCCGGCCTTCGTCACGCTCGAATACCAGGGGGCCGGCGACGCCCCCTTCCTGGCGATCGTCGGCAAGGGGGTCACGTTCGATTCCGGCGGCCTCAGCCTCAAGCCGACCTCGTCGATGGAGGACATGAAGGCCGACATGACCGGCGCGGCGGTCGCGGCGGCGACCATCATCGCGGCGGCCCGCCTCGGGCTGCGGGTCAACGTCCGGGGGTACCTGGCCCTGACCGAGAACATGACCGGCGGCCGGGCCATGAAGCTCGGCGACGTGCTGACCATGCGCAACGGCAAGACCGTGGAGGTCCTCAACACCGACGCCGAGGGCCGGCTGATCCTCGCCGACGCCCTGAGCTACGCCGCCGAGGCCGCCCCGGCGCGGATGGTCGACCTGGCCACGCTCACCGGCGCCTGCATCGTCGGCCTGGGGACCAGGATCGCCGGCCTGTTCGCCAACGACGACGACCTGGCCGGGGATGTCGCCGCCGCCGCCGAGACGACCGGCGAGCGCGTCTGGGCCATGCCCATGGACGACGACTTCAAGGACGCCCTCAAGAGCGGCGTGGCCGACCTCAAGAACGTCGGCGGCAAGTGGGGCGGCGCGATCACCGCGGCGAAGTTCCTGGAGGAGTTCGTCGCCGGCATCCCCTGGGCCCACCTCGACATCGCCGGCCCGAGCTGGGTCGACGGCGAGAACTCCACGCGCGACGCCGGCGGCACCGGCTGCTTCGTCCGGACCCTGGTCGCCTACCTGGAACGATCCGCCGGGGCCTGATCCGGTCTCGGCGCGACCCGACGGCCTCGCTCCGCTCAGCCCGCCGCGTTCTGACGGAACCGGTGGGCGGGGTCGAACCGGCAGGGGACGCGCGAGCTGTTGACGTCCAGGATGGTGAGGATCAGGCGGATCTCATCCATCGGCTGGCCGGCGTCCATCGCCCACTGGATGATGTGGAGGTTCTCCTCCCCCCAGCGGAAGTGCTCGAGGATCGTCTCGGTCAGCGGGGAATCGAGGAGGGGGGATCGGCGCAGGATGCCGAAGGCGCGGGGGTCGAATTCGATCCAGCAGGTCTCGCCGTGCAGGTGCTCCAGCCACCTCAGGCGGATGAATCGATTCCAGTGGCGACAGATCCACAGGCGGATGGCCGCCTCGCCCAGGTCGTGGCCCGCCTTCTCGCTCTCGATCCACTTGAACCGCAGGGCCTCCAGCTCCCCACGCTCCTGGAGGCTCGAACGGACCATCGGCTCGATCTGGGCTCCAGCCGTTGCAAGAGACGACATCGACCCCTCCGAGCAAGGAAGCGGCTCTCGTTCCCGGGACGCGCGGACGTACCCCGCGGCGTTTGAGGCGAACGCCTCGACACCTCGTAGTTGAGAAGAACGCCCCGGGCGTGGGACTCCCTGGGCGATTCGCACGGGTTGCCGGATTCGATCGAAGATACCGCCCCGCCCGCGCGGAAGGCAAGCCTCTTTCCGTGCGAGTCATCAAGATCGTAACAAGCGGCGCCACCGGCGGCCCCGGCGGACGTCAGGCCGGACCGACGTGGCGGAACCATGCGAGGTCGCGGCCGATCATGACGGCGACCCCCGAGCGGCCGGCGGCGGCGGGGCCGACGGCCTGGGGCGCGACCGACCGCCACCGCACCCGGCCATCCAGCCCGGAGCAGAGGATGTGCATCTCCTTGCGGACGACGCGGACGGGCCGGCCCTCGGCGTCGAGGCCGTGGACGTCCCCCGCCCCGCCGCCGGGGGGACCCTCCGCCCGGACGTCCCCCGCGCCGTCGAAGGCCATCGCGCGGCCGTCGGCGGAGGCGATCAGCGCGAACGGGCCGAGCCGGGCCAGCGACCAGCCCTCCCACGGCAGCCGCCGCGTCCAGACGACCTCGCCCCCCCGCGAGTGCCCGCGGAGCTGCTGCGCCCGCCGCGCCAGCGTCACCCACGCCAGGCCGGCGGGGGAGCCTTCCGGTGCCTCGATCAACAGCGGGGGGTCGGCCGGGTCGAGGCCGCCGACCTGGGTGACGCCCCCGGCCGGGTCGAAGACGAGAAGCCGGCCGTCGTTGGTCGTCGCCGCCGAGAATCCCTCGCTACCGATCGCGATCTCCTCGATGGGCGTCGGCAGCTCGTGCTTCCAGACCCAGCGCCCGGCGGCCGTGGCCCGGCCGATCCGGTCGCGTTCCTGGACGATCGCCAGGCCGAAGGAGTCGGGCTTGATCGCCAGGTGGGTCAGCTCCACGAGCATCATGTCGAGCCGCCGTTGCTCGCCGCGCCTCAGGTCGCAGAGGGCAACCTGGCGGTCGGTGGCCGCGGCGAGCCACCCCGGCGCGACGCGGAGGATCCGGCCGACGCCCGACGTCTCCGGCCCCTTCCCCAGCTTCTGGCCGTCGACGCCGAACAGCTCCAGCCGGTTCGGGCTGGAGAAGACCGCGATGCGCGGCGGGTCGTCGCAGACGGCCAGCACCGCCGTCTCGGCCTGATCCTCGGTCGAGACCGCCGGGACCGACCAATCCGGCGCCCGGACCGTCCCCGCGCCGGCGCCGGCGCCCGCGCCGGCGCGGCCCCTCGCCCCCCCCGCCCCGCCGACGGCCGTCCGCGACGCCCCCGACGACTCCCGGCGGCCGGGATCGGGGCCGAAGAAGTCGAGCCGGGTGATCTCTCCAGTGGCCCGGCCGTGGACGGCGTAGCGGCCCAGGGGGTCGACCTCCAGCGCGATCGGCGGGCGTTCGAGGCGGGTCCGCCAGCGGACGTTGCCGGCCGAGTTCATCACGGCCAGCTCCCCCTCCAGCGTCGAGGCCACGATCGTCCGGCCGGGGAAGTCCGGGACCGCGTGCGCGACCGTCCCCCCCAGGTGGTACGAGCCCTCGACGCGGCCGTTCAGGCTGAACCGCTGGACGCCGTGCGTGAAGCAGCTCGCCAGGACCATCGAGCCGTCGCCGCTGCACGTCAGCCGCCCGACGTTGGACATCAGCCGGTCCTGCCAGGCGACCTCGGGCTCGAGCCGACCGGGGGTCCGCGACGCCCCCAGGTCCACCCCCGCCAGCATGCCGAACGCCGCCGCGCCGACCGCGAACGGCCGGTCCGGGACGAAGCAGAGGTGCGCGACGGGCTGGATCGTCTCGATCCGCCCCGCCGCCCGGCCGTTGCGGTTCACCAGCTGCACGGCCCCCAGCCGGCTCCCCACCGCGACGTACCGGCCGAAGGGATCCGTGGCGACGAACGAGGCCTCCGGCGGCGCGGCGCGCTCGGCCTGGATTTCGAGGTCGCCGCTGAGGAGCAGCAGGCCGGCCTCGTCGTGGTCGCACAGGACCACGACCAGCGAGCCGTCGTCGCTGATCGCGCCGGCGAGTATCCGGCTGGGGGAGCGCGTCGAGGAGACCATCTCGCCGTGGGCGTTCAGCAGGTAGAGCTGGTTCCCCTCGTCCCAGGCGAAGATCCTGGCGGCCTCGCGCGCGAACGCCAGCCCCTTCAGCGGCGACTCCGTGAGGACCGTCCAGGACTCCACCGGCTCCAGCTTCGCGCCGCCTCGAACGCTCATCTCGGACATGGGGATCGTCCCGACCTCGCCGATAAACCCCGCGACCGGAATCCCACTCTTGTCGGACTCCCCGACGACGATCGTCGCCTCCCGAGGCCGGCATGGCAAGCCCCCGCCGGGGCGGTCGGCGTTGACAGGCGCGGAGGGCGGGTTAGAACGACGTATCGGTCCCCTACCCCCGGCCCCCGGAGCGTCCGAGTGCGTCGCAATAGCCTGCTCACCCCTCGTCGCGAACGGCTGGCCCGGATCCTGGTCCTGGCGGCGTGGTGGGGCGTGGTCGGATACTTCGCCCGGGAGGTCCTCGGGACGCGGGACGCGAACGGGGAGCACCTGATCGCCGTGGCCGTGCTGGCGTACCTCGCGGCCTGGTGCCCGGTCCTGGCCCTGTCGCGATGGGGCCCGGCCGGGAAGCTGGGGCGATTCGCCGCGTGCACCGCGTCGATCGCGGCCGGGATAGCGGTCGCGGAGGCCCCGGCCGCGCTCGGGCGGATCGACTACCGCGAGGTCTTCCACACCCCCACGCCCCCCTGGAGGCGGTCCGGGAACCTCGCCGACCCCGACCTCCTGTTCGCGCGCAAGCCCGGTTCCAGGCTGACGCTCCGGTTCCAGGGGTCGGACCTGCACGGGCTCCGCGACGCGCCGAAGGACGTCTACACTTGCGACACGACCCTGGACGCCCTGGGCTTCCGCAACCCCGCCGGGCTGGATGCGGCCGAGGTCGTGCTGATCGGCGACTCGTTCGTCGAGGGCCTGCAAGTGGCCGACGACAAGTTGGTCTCGGCGCGGCTGGCGGAGCGGATCGGCGCCCCGGTCGCGAACCTGGGCCGCACCGGCTACGGGCCTCGGCAGGAGCTGGCCGTGCTGGAGCGGCACGCGGCGGGATTCAATCCCCGCGCGTGCGTCTGGTTCTTCTACGAGGGGAACGACCTGCAGGACCTGGGCTCCTACGAGGCCCAGCGCGAGCGCGTGAAGGCGTTGCGGCCCGAGTCGTTCAAGCGGGCGTGGCAGGCGCGGTCGTTCTCCCGCAACGCGGCCGGCTGGCTGATGCGACCGGGGAGCCGCGACGGCGCGCCGGCGCGCGAGCGGGCCGGGCTGCTGGCCGACGGGACCGCCGTCTACTTCTCCTGCGGCGTGCACGAGGGCGCCCCGGAGGCCGTCGCCGGCCGCGCCCGGCCCGAGACGACGGCCGGGCTTCGCGACGTGTTCGAGGAGGCCGCCGAAGCCAGCCGGGCGCGGGGGATGGAGCTGATCGTCGCGTTCGTCCCGGCCAAGTTCCGCGTCTATCGCGACCTCTGCCGGTTCGACGACTCCTCCCCCTGCCCCTCCTGGCCCGTCGACGACCTGCCGACGGTCGTGGCCGGCGTGGCGCGGGCCGCCGGCGTCGACTTCCTGGATCTCACCCCGGCCCTGAAGTCCGCGGCGGAGTCCGGCCCCCTGGTCTACCTCGCCGACGACACCCACTGGTCGGCCGAGGGCCACCGCGTCGCCGCCGCCGCGATCGCCGAGCGCATCGCGCGAGATCGGAAACCTTAACGGTCTTCCCCCCTGGAGGGGGAAGACAGACCGCGAAGCGGTCAGATGAGGGGGTGCCCGCCCACGGGGCGCCGGACTTCGGAACCTCGGGCCCAGGCCGACGACCCCGGAAGGCCCCCTCGGACTCCCATGGTCCTCTCGCTCGCCCCCCCCTCATCCGGCCCTCCCGGCCACCTTCCCCCTCCAGGGGGGAAGGCCGTTAGGACAAATCCTTGGCGCCCGCGAGGGGGCGTGATTCGCCCCCTCCCGGGAAGGGCTCCTCACTTCGACGGCTGGGCCTCGGGCGAGCGGATCGACCGCACGAAGGCGATGAGGTCGCGGACCTCCTCCGGGGTCAGGTCCTTCTCGAGGCCCTCGGGCATCAGCGAGATCCCCGTGGACGCGACCTGCTCGATCTCGTCGCGGGGGACGACCTCGGTGACCCCCTCGGCCCGCTTGAGCACCAGCGCGGCGGCCGACTCGGAGGCGATGATGCCCGAGACGACGCGGCCGTCGGCGGTCTCCACGTTGTAGTTCAGGTAGTTCGCGGCGATCTCGCGGTTCGGGTCGAGGATGTGCAGGAGCAGATCCTCGGGCGTCCGCGCGGCCACCGTCGCCAGGTCGGGGCCGACCTCCACGCCCTGCCCCTCGGCCTTGTGGCAGGTGGCGCACGCCTTAACGTGGACGGCCTTGCCCCGCTCTCGGTCCCCTTCCCCGTCGAGGGCCGACCGGAAGGCGGCGATGACGGCGGAGCGCTCGCGAGGGGCGTCGGCGCCGAACAGCTTCGCGGCGCGGTCGCGGATCGCGTCCGTCGGGTGCTCGCGGAGCTGCTTCAGGCGCGCCGGGTCGATCTCCGCCGTCGCCAGCCGCTTCGCCTCCACGGCGTCGAGCAGCGCGCCGATCCAGGCGGGGCGGCTGAACAGGACCTCGGCGGCCTCGCGACGCGCGGCCGGGCTCATGGCCTTCCAGCCCTTGAGGATCGCCCCGGCGACCTCCGGCTCATCCTGCGCGGACAGAGCCCGGAGCGCGGCGAGCTGCACCTCGGACGGCTGGCGGGCGTCGAGCAGCGGCGGCAGGGCTTCCAGCGAGCGTTCTGGCCCGCTCAGGCCCACCAGCGCGACGGCCGTGACGCGGCGGTCGGCCGGCTCGGTCGAATCGGCGGCCTCGGCCGCGGCGTCGAACAGCGGGGCGAGCCGGTCCCACGAGGCCGGCGAGAGCGACTCGCGCAGCGAGCCGCGGACCCGCTTCAACCCCGCCCCCAGGGCCAGGACGACCCGGCCGCGGAGGTCCTCGGAACGGCCCTCGGCGAACAGATCCGCGACGACCTTCTCGATGGCCTCGCCGTCCTTCGCCTGGCCGATCATCGTCGCCAGGTCGTCGATCCAGGGGCGGCCGGCGGGGGTCGTCAGGAAGTCGCCGGCGGCCAGCCGCGCGAGCAGCTCGGGCGCGCGGCCGGCGATCGCCGTCATCACCGCCGCGCGGGTGTAGCGGTCGCCCGAGTCGCGGATCGCGATCGCCGCCAGCGCGTCCAGGGCGCGAGGTTCGTCATTGACCTCGCCCAGCGTCAGCGCGACCTGGAAGCGGACCATCGGGTCGGCGTCGTCGGCGCGGGCCACGACGTTGGAGACCAGCCGGCGGTCGCCCTTGATGTAATTCTCGGCGAGCCTGGCGGCCCGCTCGCGGACGCGGGGCTCGGGGTCCGCCAGGGCCATGCCGATGTGCGACGTCTTCAGGACGCCAAGTGCGTCCAGCGTCCAGAGGGCGTGCATCCGGCCGAGCGCCGACGGCCGGTCCTGGGCCAGCTTCTCCAGCGCGGGGGCCGCGTCGACGGCCTTGCGCTCCACCAGGAGCCGCTGGGCCGTCTCGCGCCACCAGGCGTCGGGGTCGGCCAGCAGGGAGACCAGCTCGGCGGTCGGGGCGTCGCTCAGCGAGGGCCGGCGCAGGGGGCGCGGGCCGTCGGCCAGCAGCTCGTACAGCCGGCCGCGGTCCTTGCCGCTGGTCAGGTCCAGGTGCTTCTTGATCGGCTCGGGGATGGAGACCGGGTGCTCGATCGTCTCCCGGTACATGTCGATGATCAGCAGCGTGCCGTTGGGCGTGTTGGCGAAGTCGACCGGGCGGAACCAGTTGTCCGTCGACGCCAGGAACTCGACGCCCTCGTCGGCGCGATCGGCGACGTAGGTGGCGCCGGCGACCTTCAGCGTCTTGCGGTGGATCAGGTTGCCGCCGACGTCGCCGATGAAGACGTTGCCGCGGTACTCCTCGGGATAGGCCGAGCCGCGATAGACGGTGACGCCGGTGGCCGAGGTGAAGTAGCCGAAGGCGAACTGCTCGGAGAAGATCAGCTTCTCCTTCACCGCCGGGTCGGCCACGCGCTGGCGGGTGCGGACGACGCGCCAGGGCTCGGGGGGGCTGATGCGGAAGACCGGGCCGGAGGGGCCGTCGGAGGGGATGTCGACGATCGCCGCGGGGGGGACGTAGGCCGGGTTGCGCTCCACGTCATGCGCCGGCAGGACGATCTGGCGGATGTGGTTGCTGTTGCCGCAGGTGAATTCGTGGCCCCAGTCGTCGGTCGTGAAGCCGAACTGGCCGCCGCCGCTGGTCGCCGCGAACTCCAGGGTGTCGGGCTTGAAGCGGAAGTCCCGGCCGCGGACCGAGACCGCCGGGCGGTCGGGGTGCTCGGGGGTGAGGATCGACCCGCCGTTGCTGCTGGTGACGCCGTGGATCCAGCCGTCCTCGCCCCAACGCAGGCTGTTGAGGAGCCCCTGGACGTTATTGGTGTTGAAGCCCGTGAAGGCGACCCGCCGGACGTCCGCCTTGCCGTCGCCGTCGGTGTCCTTGGCGTAGAGGATCTCCGGGGCGACGGCGATGAAGACGCCGCCGTCGTAGGGGACCACGCCGGTCGGCCACATGAGGCCGTCCAGGAAGACCGAGCGGGAGTCGAACTTGCCGTCGCCGTCGGCGTCCTCCAGCTTCACGACGGCGCCCGAGGGCCGGTCCTCGATGAACGGGTAGCCGCGCATCTCCACGACGTACATCGCGCCGTCGGCGTCGTAGGCGACGGCCACCGGGCTGCGGACCAGGGGCTCGGTCGCGACCTGCTCCACGCGGAAGCCGGGGTGGACGGCCAGGCTGTCCATGGCCTCGGCCGGCTCGCGGGGGGGAATCCGGGGGAGTTCGCGGGCCAGGTCATCCTGGCCCCGCGCGGCGGTCGCGCCCAGCAGCAGCGTCAGTGCGAGGGCGAGGCGTCCAACGGGCGTCGGCGACATGCGGCAAGGTTCCTCGTCTCGTCCCGGACGGGTGCCGACCGCTCAACCCTGGATCGCGTTGGTGCGCCCCAGGGCGATGTCGAAGTCGCCGACGGCGGGGACGAGCATCGCCATCAGCGCGAAGCCGTACACCCCGGCGCTGACGAGCAATGCCGCCAGGAAGTCGCCGTTGAGCAGGCTTATGATGCAGTAAAAGGAGCAGAAAGGGGTTAGCAAGGCGACCAGGGCGATCGCCCGGGAGGGATTCTTGGCGCCCAGCGAGCCGAACAGGGCCACGCTGCCGGCGCCGATGAAGATCATGAAGCTGAGGAGCTGGCGGCCGAACTCGCGGTCGCTGAAGATGATGAGGTAGGCGCAGAGGAGGATGCCCACCATCAGGAAGAAGATGGTCCCCAGGCTGTGCGCCACCGCCGTCCGGCTGTTGGTGTAGGTGATGGCGTCGTGCAGGCCGAGCATCGCCGCGAAGTGGCAGAACAGCAGGTAGTCGACCGTGAAGAAGACGAGGTTCTCGCCCCCCATCCGGTCGGTCCACCAGAGGTAGGACGCCAGGATCAGCGGCAGGGCCACCATCTCCTTGGCGTTGTACAGCGCCCCGAAGAGCTTGCCGTAGATGAACTGCCCGGGGGAGAGCTCGGTGACCAGCAGGAGGTCGAGCGCGCCGGTGTCGCGCTCGGTCGTGATGGCGGTGACGCCCTGGGCGTTGATGAGGACCAGGCTGAGGATCGCCAGGCCGACGGGGATCATCCCCAGCCCGGTCGCCAGCGGCTGCTCCATGCCGGCGGAGAGGCTCTCGAAGAAGCCGAAGCCCAGGGCGAACAGCAGGAGGTAACAGGCCTTGATGATCAGCGGCCGGGAGCCGTAGGCGCGGGTCATCAGCTCGCGCCAGAGGATGGGGTTGGACCACGCGGCGCGGTAGGGCCTGGCCGCGGCGGCGACGCGGCGGTGGGTGCGCCGGGGGACGTGCAGCCCGGTGACGCCCCGCCCGGCGTCGTCGAGGTCGTCCTCGCCCCCCGAGGCGATCGCGGCGGCGGCCCGCCCGGAGGCCCCCTCGCCGCCGACCGTCGCGCCGGAGGCGACGGCGACGGCCTCGGCCGGGACGGCCTCCTCCACCTCGACCAGCGTCTCGACGACCCCGGCCTCCTCGTCCCCCTGCTCGCGCGGCTCGTTGTTCCCCGGGTTCCAGACCCGGAGCATGTACGTCCCGAAGGCCACGATCAGCGCCGCGAACGTCAGCCGGACGCCGATGTAGACCAGGCTCGACGCGCGGACCAGGCCCGTCGCCTCGTCGGACGCCGGGTAGAGCACGGCGATCATCGCCCGGTACGGGTTGAGCACCTCCTCCACCGGCACGTCCCAGAGCCGCAGGCCCGGGAAGAAGACGCTGAACAGCTCCACCCCCGTCACCGAGAAGACGACCATCAGGATCGTCAGCGAGATCGACTGGAACGTCCGGTCGCGCCAGAGCGCCACCAGCAGCCCCATCGCCCCGCCGGCCACGCCCGACGCCGCCGTCACCGCGGACAGGCTCACCACCTGCCCGAACGAGATCCCGCCGAACAGGGCGCAGAGCGAGAGCAGCCCCACCCCCGCCCCCAGCAGCACCACGATGTGCAGGAGCCCCGCCACCAGCTTGCCGACGACGATCTCCGTGTCCGACAGCGCCGTCATCAGCAGCAGCGTGAACGTCCGCCGGTCCTTCTCGTAGGCCACGGCCGCCGCCGTGGAGAGGGGGGCGAAGAAGAGCATCAGCGTGAGCTGGAGCATGGCGAACATGCCGTACAGCACGCCGCCGAACCGCGCCATCAGGCCCAGCTCGCGCACGTCCTGCCAGCCGACGATCGACTGCCACGCGGTCCACAGGAGGATGAAGAGGAAGCAGGCGAACGAGGCCCGCCACAGATAATATCGAAGGGTCCGGGGGGCCGTGAGCACTTCCCGGGCGATGATCGGTCCGGCGAACAAGGCGGATCCCCCAAACGGACGGAGAGCGGCGCGGGGCGGACGACGAATGATCTCGGGATGCTCGGCCCCGACCCAAAGTGTAGCAAAGCACGACGGGCCCGACCAAGGGGTCTGGAGCGTCGCGGCCGGCGGATCCGCGCGGCGCGGCCGGCGGCGGGGCATGGCCCGCGATCCCGTCGGTTAGGGGCCGCCGGGCCCGCCGGCCGACGCCGAGATCGAAAGCCGCCGCCGGCCGGCGGGGGGACGCTGCAACGCCGGCGACGGTTTGCTAAGATCGTGACCTCTTCCGACCACGAGGCCCGGCGGCGCGGCCCGGCGAGCGGTCCATCCCGAACAGATCGACGGTGAGGCGCATGAGTCCGATCGACGTGGCGGTGGTCGTGGCCTATATCCTCGGATGCACCGCGCTCGGGGCTTGGATCGGCAGCCGGGGGGACCAGGGGCTCAAGGGGTACTTCCTCGGCGAGCGGAACATGCCCGTCTGGGCCGTGATGATCTCCATCGTCGCGACCGAGACCAGCACCGTCACCTTCCTGAGCGTCCCCGGCGAGGCGTACAAGGGGGACTTCGGGTTCCTCCAGCTCCCCATCGGCTACGTCGTGGGCCGGATGATCATCGCGGCGTTCCTCCTGCCGCCGTACTTCCGCGGCCAGATCGTCACCGCCTACCAGGTGCTGGGCGACCGATTCGGACAGACGACCCGGCGCACGGCGTCGACCCTGTTCCTGGTGACGCGGACCCTGGCCGACGGCCTGCGGCTGTTCCTGGCGGCCACCGTCCTGAACATCATCACCGGCTGGCGGATCGAGGTCGCCATCATCGCGGTCGAGCTGGCG
This sequence comes from Paludisphaera sp., assembly GCF_037189885.1. Taxonomy (NCBI): domain Bacteria; kingdom Pseudomonadati; phylum Planctomycetota; class Planctomycetia; order Isosphaerales; family Isosphaeraceae; genus Paludisphaera; species Paludisphaera sp. Next base: position 48,486 of record NZ_JBBCIR010000045.1, on the reverse strand, counting down.
ACGATCGTCTACACCTACCTCGGCGGCGTGAAGGCCGTCATCTGGGCCGACGTCCTCCAGTTCGTCGTCTACATCGTCGGGGCGCTGATCGCCCTCTATGTATTGATCGGCAAGCTCCCCGGCGGCTGGGACCAGCTCATCGCCACGGCGACCGACGCCGGCAAGTTCCAGGTGTTCGACTTCTCGTTCACCCTGACGAGGCCCTACACCTTCTGGGCCGGGCTGATCGGCGGCATGGTGCTGAACACGGCGACGCACGGGGCCGACCAGATGATGGTGCAGCGCTACCTGGCGGCGCGGTCGCAGAGGCAGGCGGCCGCGGCGCTGATCGCCAGCGGGTTCGTGGTGCTGGCCCAGTTCGCCCTCTTCCTGTTCATCGGCGCGTCGCTGTACGTCTTCTTCGGCCAGTACCCGCCGGGGCCCTCGGCCGGGCACTCGGACCGGGCGTTCGCGCAGTTCATCGTGGAATACCTGCCGACGGGGATCAAGGGGATGGTCGTGGCGGCCGTCTTCGCCTCGGCGATGGGGGTGCTGTCGGGCTCGCTGAACGCCTCGGCGTCGACGCTGATCTACGACCTCTACCGGCCGCTCGCCGGGGACGTCGGCGAGCGTCACCTGGTCCGGATGTCGAAAGCGGCGACGATCGCCTTCGGCGTGCTCCAGGCGACGGTGGCCGTCTGGGCGACCGGGCTGACCGAGAGCGTGGTGGCCAACGCCCTGGCGATCGCCGGGTTCACGACGGGCATCCTGCTGGGCCTGTTCGTGCTGGGGAACCTGACGAGGACCGTGGGCCAGGGCGCGGCGCTCGCGGGCATGGCGGCGGGGGCGGCGGCGGTGACGTTCGCCAAGTTCGGCGTCCCGGCCGTCTGGCCGGATGTCCCGCCCCTGGCCTGGCCCTGGTTCGCCCTGGTCGGCTCGACGACGACGTTCCTGGTCGGCCTGGCCGCCGGCCCCTTCTTCCCCGCCGCCCGCCCCTCCCCGGCGGCCGAGTCCCCCCAACCGACGAATTGAGCGAGCCGCGACGATGGCCCTGGAAGACCACCTGCAGACCGAGGCCCGCAACCCCCGCACGACGGCCATCGACGCCGTCGGGGCGCTGGGCGTCGTGGAGATGATGAACGACGAGGACGCCAGGGTCGTCGAGGCCGTGCGGGCCGAGGCGGCGAACGTGGCGAAGGCCGTGGAGTGGACCGCCGATCGGTTCCGCCGCGGCGGCCGGCTGATCTACGTCGGCGCCGGGACCTCCGGCCGGCTCGGCGTGCTCGACGCCTCCGAATGCCCCCCGACCTTCAGCACCCCGCCCGAGATGGTCGTCGGCCTGATCGCCGGCGGCCGGGACGCGCTGACGCGGCCGATCGAGGGGGCCGAGGACGACCCCGACGCCGGCGCGGCCGAGATCGCCGCGATGGGCGTGACCGACCGCGACATCGTCGTCGGCATCGCCACCTCCGGCCGCACCCCCTACGTGCTGGGCGCGGTCCGCGAGGCGAGGAGGCGAGGCGCGGCGACCGTCGGGATCTCCTGCAACCGGCCGAGCCTGCTGGCGGCGGAGGTCGACCTCGACGTCGCGCCGCTGGTCGGCCCCGAGGTCGTCTCGGGCTCGACCCGGCTGAAGGCCGGCACGGCGACCAAGATGATCCTGAACATGATCACCACCGGGGCCATGGTCCTGATCGGCAAGACCCTGGGCAACCGGATGATCGACTTCACGCCGGTCAACGAGAAGCTCCGGATCCGGGCGCGGCGGACGCTGCGCGAGCTGGCGGGGGTCAACGACGCCCGCGCGGCCGAGCTGCTGGCGGCGTGCGGCGGCCGCGTCAAGGTGGCGCTGGTGGCCGAGCTGGCGGGGGTCGGCCCCGCGGAGGCCGAGGCGCTGTTGGAGGCCCACGGCGGCCGGGCGCGGGAGGCCGTGGAGGCGAGGACGGGGGCGAGCCGGCTATGAGCGACGAGACGAACGACGTGCTGTTCCTGGGGGTCGACGGCGGCGGGACCTCCACGGAGGCCCTGCTCGGGCTGGCCGACGGGACCGTCGTGGGCCGGGGCGAGGCCGGCCCCTCCAACGCCAAGGCCGTCGGCACGGCCGCGGCGCGGACGGCGCTGGAGGAGGCGATCGCCGGCGCGTTCGCGGCGGCCGGGCTCTGGCCGCGGGCCGTGGCGGTCGCCTGCCTGGGTGTCGCCGGCTTCGACCGCCCGGAGGACAAGGCGCTGCTGGGCGAGTGGTCGGTCGCCGGCAACTGGGCCGACCGCCTGGTGCTGGTCAACGACGGCGACCTCGTCGTCGCCGCCGGCACTCCCGAGGGCTGGGGCGTCGGCCTGATCGCCGGGACCGGCTCCATCGCCGTCTCGCGCGCGCCCGACGGCCGGAAGTCCCGCGCCGGCGGCTGGGGCGCCACCTTCGGCGACGAGGGGAGCGCCTACGCCGTGGCCGTCGCCGCCCTGCGGCTGATCGCCCGCCGGATCGACGGCCGCGACCCCGCCCCCGAGGGCCCGGACCCGCTCACCGAGTCCATCTGCAAGGCGCTCCAGATCGACGGCCCCGGCAAGATCGTCTCGGCCGTCTACGCCCCCGGCATGGACCGGACCCGGATCGCCGGCCTGGTCCCGGCCGTGATGGAGGCGGCCGAGAAGGACCCGACGCTGATCGACCGCCTCATCAAGCCCGCCGCGCGCGACCTGGCCGAGGCCGCCGCCGCCGCCGCCCGCTCGCTCGGCTGGCACTCCGGCCCGCTGCCGATCGGCCTGGCCGGCGGCTTCCTCGTCTCCGCCGGCCCCCTGGTCGACGCCCTGCTGGACGACCTCCGCTCCCGCGGCTACGAGCCCTCGCACTCCTTCGTCGAGGAGCCCGCCGAGGGGGGCCTGCGACTCGCCCGCCGCGCCCACGCGGGGGAGGCCGTCGGCTGAGGCCGCGAGGCCGTCGCCGAGGCGGCCCGGCGCGCCGCTCGCATGCATCTGGACTCGCCCCGGCGGGGCGGTACACTGAACCTTACCTTTCCTTCATTTTGAATGGTCTTGCCGGGCGTCTCGATCGGGGCGCGGCGTGCCAGGAGCCACGGCCATGCGCGTCTGCCGATTCCGCTGCGACGACCTGGTGCTGACCGGCTTCTATCGAGACGGCGTGGTGGTCCCGATCGATCAGGCGGCCGACCTCTACGGCCGTGAGACCGACGAGGAGATGCTCCTGGGGGACACCGACGACCTGCTGGAACTCCTCCCCCCCGACGGGGCGGCGTCCTGGCAGGCGAGGCGGCTCCACGAGTGGATCGAGACCCTGGACGTCATCACGCTCGACGAGCTGACCATCCCCCGAGACGACGTGCAGCTCCTCGTCCCCGTCCCCTCCCCGCGCAAGCTGCTGTTCCTGGCCGGGAACTACTCCAAGCACCTCGCCGAGCGCGGGTACATGACCACCGAGCGGGAGGAGACGTTCCCCTACGTCTTCACGAAGCCCCCCAGCACCACGCTGACCCACCCCGGCGACCCGATCGTCATCCCCGCCGTCTCGCCCGACCAGATCGACTGGGAGTGCGAGCTGGGCGTGGTGATCGGCCGTCGCTGCCGCGACGTGTCGGAGGCTGAGGCGCTCGGGTACGTGGCGGGCTACACCGTCGTCAACGACGTCAGCGACCGGGCCTTCCGGCCCAACCCCGGGCGCAAGCCCCGCGAGCGCGACAAGTTCTTCGACTGGCTGCACGGCAAGTGGCACGACACCTTCTGCCCAATGGGCCCGTGCATCCTCTCGGCCGACGCCGTGCCCGACCCCCAGGCGCTGCCGATCCGGCTGACGGTCAACGGCCGGACGATGCAGGACGCCTCCACGGCCGAGATGGTCTTCCCCGTCGCGGCGGTGGTCGCGTTCGTCTCGCGGTTCGTCACCCTGGAGCCCGGCGACGTCATCGCCACCGGCACCCCCTCGGGCGTCGGCTCCGCCACCGGCACCTTCCTCAAGCCCGGCGACCTCGTCCGCGCCACCATCGGCCCCATCGGCACCCTGGAAAACCCCGTCCTGGCCGAGGACGAGACGACCGACTTCTAGGCCCCGCGCCGAGGCGCGTGAGTCGATCGAAGTTGGCTTCGTTCGCGCGCGGCCCTCGCGCCACGTCCGTCACAAACCCATTCACAATGGCGACTTCCGCGGAATCGACTTGGCTTCGTTCGTCGAAATCGTTGCGTGATTTCGACGCCGCGGGCCCGGCTCGCTTGAGGATTTGACCCAACCGCCGGGATGCCGCGCGAGTCGACGGACGGCCCCGGCGTGGGCTTCACTCGGATCGAAGCACTACCCCCGCGCGGACGATCCCCCGCCAAGTTCCCCGCTGGCTTTTCCTACCCACGAATTGTCAAGGAACGACCATCCGCCCGAGATGATCAGCCGCGCGTGGCGCGAGATTTCAGGAATCCGTCGAGAATTCAGGATTCCCGCGCGATGCGCTGGCCCGGGTCAGGCGGGGGCCGCCGTCTGGAGAAGCTGGTCGCCAGCCCGTCGCGTCCGGCGCTCACCAGCCCATGCCCTGGGCCTCGGTCATGAGCTGCTTGACGCGGTCGTCGATGATCCGCTCGGAGTTCTCCTCGCGCTTCCGGATCAGCTCCCGGAGCTTCGCCACGCGGGCTTCCAGGGCGTCGACCTCGGCGGCGTAGCGCCGTTGGCGTTCGGTGAACTGGCCAGCGAGGCGCGCCCGCAGTTGCCTGGTCCAGTCCTCTCGCGCCCCATCCGGGGGGATCGTCCAGCTCTCCGCGCCGGGGTCGGATTCGGCCAACTGTCGGACAAGTGCCCGGATCTCCCGCTCCTCATCGGACGTCGGAGGGAGCATCCCGGGGCCGCCGAATGGGGAACGGTCATCGTCCGCCGGCCCCGCCTCGCGCTCGACCGGAGGGGGCGCGGCCGACTCGATTCGAGAGTCGATCGGCCGCCGTACGCGGTCCAAGAGAGGCGTTGCGACCGGCTCGGGGCGAGGGCTGGGTAGTGGCGCGGCCGCGTCGGACGGGAGGGGATCCAGGGGGGTCGGCGGCCCCGGGTCCGGGAGCAGATCCGACGACCTGGCCGGTACGTCCCCGGGCGCTGGCGGGGGGATCGAGGCGTCGGGCTCCGGAGCAGGCAAGAGCGGCTCGGGCGACGGATCGGCCTTCAGCTCGGGCGTCGGCTCCTGCGCCAGCGCGAGCAAGGCCGGGCCCGGATCCGCGGATTGCGCCCGGGAGACGCGGGCCTGGGCCGCGCCCAGCGCGATCAGGGCGACGACGGCGGACGCGGCGGCGGCGTATTTCCATCTCATGGCGATCACTCCGGGTCGGGGTCGGGGGTCGGGTCGGTTCATCGGGGCGGGGCGAACGAGCGTTCGAGCGAATCCAGGTCGAGGCGCAAGTCTTCGATGGGGGCGAGGGTTCGCGAGGCCTCGCCGCGGGCCGACGCGCCGGTCGCTTCCAGCCTATCGGCCTCCGCGCGGGCCTCACGGATCAGGGCGGGGATGGCGTCGACCTCGGGCCACGCCGGCGCGGGGCGCGGCGACGGCTCGGGCGTGGGGGCCGGGTCCGGGATCGCCTGGACGGCCGCCACTTCGAAGTCGGGAGGGCCCGCCGTGGGCGCCACCGCGATCGAGGGCCCCATGGCCGAGGGCCGCGTCGTCGGCCACCATGCGACCGCCGCGAGCGTCGTCAGGATGCCCAGCGCGATCACCAGGCGGCGGAGGTGCCGTCGGCGGGCTTCCGGGCGCGCGAGTTCGTCGGGGAGCGGGACGACCAGGGGCTGCTGGACGTGGGCGAGGCAGCGGCCGAGGAGGTCGGCGACGTCCTCGGCGGAGGCGAAGCGGCCGGCGGGCTCCTTGGATAGCAGGCGGTCCACCACCCTTTCGAGCCAGGCGGGGACGTCGGGGTTGGCCTCGCGGATCGGGCGATGGCGGTCGTCGCAGACGCGCCTGAGGACCCCCAGAGGGGTCTCGGCGCGGAAGGGAGGGCGGCCGGCGAGGGCGGCGTACAGGGTGCATCCCAGGCTGAACAGGTCGGCGCGGTGGTCGACGGTCGCGCCCGACGCCTGCTCCGGCGCCATGTAGTGCGGCGTGCCGGCGATGACGCCGGAGCGGGTGACGGCGGCGTCGGCCACGGCGCGGGCGAGGCCGAAGTCGGTCAGGCGGACGCGCTCGACGCCGTCTTCCAGGAGGATGTTGGCCGGCTTGACGTCGCGGTGGACGATCCCCTGCGCGTGCGCCGCGGCCAGCCCGGCGGCGGTCTGCCGGCCGATGCGCAGGACTTCCGCCAGGTCGAGCGGGCCGAAGCGGTCTATGCGCTCCTGGAGCGACCGGCCGGGGACGTACTCCATCACCAGGAACGGCAGCCCGGCCGACTCGACGACGGCGAAGACGGAGACGACGTGCTCATGCACCACGGCCGCCGCCGCGCGGGCCTCGCGGAGGAACCGCTTGCGCGACGCCCCGCACGTCGCCAGCGGGGCCGACAGCACCTTGATCGCCACGTTCCGCCCCAGCGCCGGGTCATTCGCCTTCAGCACCACTCCCATGCCGCCGCGTCCCAGGACCCCCTTGATCTCATAAGTACCCAACCTCCCGAGCGAATCCGGCCAGTCGGACGGGGCGAGGAAGTCGAGCGGCTCGGGGCCGGCCGGGGGCTCGTCCGGCTCGTCGGGCTCGTCGCGTCCGGCCTCGCGCAGGGCCGCCACGCAGGGGTCGGCGCGGACGATCCGGTCCAGCTCGTCGCGGCACCGGGCGCAGGATTCGAGGTGGCGCCCCAGCGCGTCGGCGTCGGCGTCGGCGAGCAGGCCGCCGTCGAGGTCGCGCAGCCGGTCCGGGTCACAGGCCGTCGGGTTCATGATCGCGATGCTCCTGGACCTTGCGGCGGATCCGCGCGAGGACCCGGCTGCGGGCGATGTAGACCGCCCCCACGGAGACGCCCAGCTCGGCCGCGACGTCGGCCGGGGCGCGGCCCTCGACGGCCGTCTGCTCGAAGGCCCGCCAGGCGGCGGACGTGGCCTCGCCGCGGGCCTCGTCGCAGGCCCAGCGGAGGAGACGGCGGCGGTACTCGCGCTCGAAGGTCGCCGTCGCGGAGGGGTCCTCGGCCGGAGCGGCGTTCAGCAGCTCCACCATGCTGGTCGCGCCGGTGCCGCGCGGCTCGCGACGGCGGGACAGGAAGTTGACGAGCAGGTTCCGCGCGATCGTCGACAGCCAGCCACGGAAGCTCCCGCGGTCGGGGTCCCAGCGACCGACGGCGCCGGCGACGGCCCGGAACACCTCCTGGCAGACGTCGCGGGCGTCGGCGTCCTGCAATCCCTTGCGACGCGCCAGGCGTAGCACCAGCGGCTCGTAGAGCGCGACGAACTCTCGCCACGCCCGCGAGTCCTCCGCGTCCGCCAGCCTGACGATCAGCGACCGCCGCGTCTCCGGCGTCTCGTCCATCCTCGGCCCTCCCGACCGACTATACACGGGCGGCCGGGATCTCTTTCACGCTTCTCGACAAGGCCCCGCCAGGAGCCAGGCGAGCTGCCGGGCCTGGGAGCGGGCGGCGAAGGGGGCGCGGCAGAGGGCGTTACGGAGCTTGCAGGCGAGGGGGTTGGACCACTGGGCGACCGCGCCGACCTGGCGCGAGGCCCGGACGATCCGAGCCGCGCGCGGGACGCGGCGGGCGTCGTAGCGGCGGAGGGCGGCGGGGATGGCGTCCGGCGTCGCGTCGGCCAGCTCCTGGGCCAGGACCACGGCGTCCTCGATCGCCTGGCAGGCCCCCTGCCCCAGGTTGGGCGTCATCGGGTGCGCGGCGTCTCCCAGCAGGGTGACGCGGCCGACGGACCACCGTCGCAACGGCGGGCGGTCGTAAATGTCGTTGCGGAGGATCGTCGACTCGTCGGTCGCCCGGATCAGGTCTTCCACGGGGGCGTGCCAGCCTCGGAAAAGCTCCAGCAGCAACGCCTTGCGGCCCCCGGGCGGGTCGGTTTCGCCTTCAGGGGCGTCGGCGACGGCGAACCAGTAGGCGCGACGGTTGGACATGGGCAGGCAGCCGAAGCGACGGCCGCGGCCCCACGACTCGCCGGGGGCGAGCCGCTCGGGGTCGAACGGGCAGACGCCCCGCCAGGCGGTGTAGCCGGCGTAGCGCGGGGGGGCCGCGCCGAACAGCGCGGCGCGGACCGTGGAGCGGAGGCCGTCGGCGCCGACGAGGACGTCGCCGCGCGCCTCGGTCCCGTCGGCGAACCTCGCCCACGCGCCGGAGTCGTCCTGGCCCACGGCGACGCACTCCGCGCCCGCGCGGACGGCGTCGGCGCCCAGGGCGTCCAGGAGCGCCGCGTGGAGGTCGGCGCGGTGGACCATCCAGACCAGGCGGTCGGCCGTCGCGCCGACGTCCTCGGGCCGGATGGCCATCAGGACGTCGCCGCGATCCGCGCGGATGGCGCCGGCCTCGGACGTCGCGCCGGGGCGGAGCGCGGGCAGGACGCCGAGGCGGTCCAGGCAGTCCAGCGCGTTGCCCCAGAGCGAGATCCCCGCGCCGACGGCCGCGATCGTCGGCGTGCGTTCGAAGACGGCGACGTCCCAGCCCCGGCGGCGGAGGGCGACGCCCGCCGCCAGCCCGCCGATGCCGCCGCCGACGATCAGGGCTTTCATGGGCGGCCTTCGGTCACGGAAGCTCGCGGAGGCGGAGGTTGCGGAACTCGATCGGGGAGCCCTCGGACTCCAGGCAGAGGTAGCCCTCGGCCGGCTGGCACTCGGCGCCGCCGGAGACCTCCTCGCCGTTGACCCACAGGCGGATCTCGCCGTTGACCCCGCGGATGTAGTAGTGGTTCCACTGGTCCACGCCCTTCGACAGGTTCTTCGTCGGGAAGCTGCGGGAGCCGTCGGCGGAGAGCGGGGGGAACGGCTTCATCCGCGACGTGCCGACGGGGAAGACGTCGCCGTTGGTGGTGAACCAGTCGGGGTCCTTGCCGGTGTTCTCCTTGTACTGCTCGGCGTAGCCGTGGTCGAGGATCTGCACCTCGATGCCGCCGCGGGGGAGCTGGCCGGGCTTGATGTCGGCCAGGGCCTCCTCGGGCGCCCAGGCGAAGACGCCGGAATTGCCGGCGGACTTCAGGTGCCGCCACTCGACGACCAGCTCGAAGTTCTTGACCTTGTTGGCGGTCCGGATCACGCCGACGGGCGTCCCCTTGCAGTGGATCTCGTTCTTGTCGTCGTGGAACGTCCAGGTGTCCGGCTCGTCGTTGACGTGGACGAAGTCGGCCTCCTTCAACGGCCGCCATCCCGGGCCCTCGCCCACGACGACCTCGCCGGGGGCCCGCTCGGGCCCCTCGGCCGTCGCCAGGGCCGGGACCGACACCAACGCCAGTAGACACGCGAGCCGCTTCATGGATCGGGACCTTTCGCAGGGGGTTCAGGGGTTGCGGACGTGACGATACGCGATGCGGGCCACGTCGGCCGCCAGGGCCCTCGCGGCGGGCTGGGGGCCGAGGCCGCGGGTCATGACCACCAGGACGAACGGGGCGCGCCCGGGGGGCTCGACGACCGCCGCGTCGTGGTAGACGTTCGTGATCGAGCCCGTCTTGTGGGCGACGGGCGTCCCCTCCGGCAGCCCGGCCGGGATGCCGTCGTTGAACTTCTGGGCGCGGAGGACGTCCATCATGGCGGCGTCGGCCGACTTCGACACGGCCGTCCCCTCGGCCAGCCGACGGAGGATGGTCATCGTCCCCCGGGCCGTGCCGACGTTGTTCAGGCCCGCCTCGTACGCCTTGCCGTCCTGGACGCCGCGCAGGACCTTCAGGTCGGGGGCGCCCAGCTTCGCCATGAGGTCGGTCACGGCCTTCGCGCCGAGCTTCTCGACCAGGATGTTCGTGGCGAGGTTGCTGCTCTCGGTGACCATCAGGAAGACCAGCTCGCGGACCGTCGCCTTGCCGCCGACCCGGTCGTACAGCGTCGTCTCGGAGTCGTCGGCGGGGTCGAGCGCGTACGGGCTCCCGTCGACGAGGCTGGCGAAGGAATTGACGACTTCAAGCTCGTCGTCGAGCCGCAAGTCCCCGGCCTCGGCGCGGCGGTAGGCCTCGATCATCACCGGGATCTTCATCGTGCTGGCCGGGTGGATCGGCTCGTCGGCGCGGATCAGGCGAGCTTGGCCCGTCGCGAAGTCGTGCAGCGCGACCTCGACCACGGCGTCCGGGCCGAACGGCTTCACGGCCGCCGCGACCTCCTCTTCGAACGTCCCGGCGCGGGTCGCGAGGGGCAGGCAGGCGACGAGGAAGGCGGCGATCCAACGTGACGCCATCGGGGGGTCTCACGGCCGGGGTGGTGGTCGATCGGCGGGGCGAGGCCGCGAGTATAGCCGGCCCGACACCCTCGATCCACCACCCGCCGACCCCCGCTCACGCCTCGGTGGCCATCTCCTGGCGGGCGAAATCGGGGAGGCTCACCATGCCGCCGGAGAGCATGTCCCAGTACTGGCCGATGTGCACGTCGACGCGCAGCAGGGCGAGGTCGGGGTCGTCGACGCCTTTGGAGAACCAGATGCGGTAGGCGGGGTTCCACAGCTCGCGGGCCTTCGCGGGGTCGCGGACGATCGCGGCGCGGCCGGAGAGGGAGACGTAGCGATGGTCTTCGGGGGAGGAGTAGGCGACGTTCACCTCGGACCCCTCGCGGATCTCGTCCACCTTGGGGGAGGACGCCTTGGTGAAGAACCAGAGCGCGCCGTCGAAATCGACCTCCTGCGTCGCCATCGGCCGGCTGTGCAGGCTCCCGTCCGGGGCGACGGTCGTCAGCATCGCGACCTTGATGCCCCGGATCATCATCGCCACCTTCTTGATCACGTCGTCGGGTTTCTTGCCGTCCATCACGCTCTCCCATCCTCTTTACGCTTACGCGCGCCATCCGTCCTCGGGCCTGGACGGAACGTCATCGCAAGCGGCGTTCCAAACCGCCCGCCGGCCCGCGTCAGGGCTTGCCGAACTCGCGGTCGAACAGCTCATAGGCGCGGAGGCGCATGGGCTCGGGGAAGTCGTGGGCGCAGTCGGGGTGCTCCAACTCCAGGCGATCGGCCGCGCCGAGCAGGGCGAAGACCGGGCGCGCGGCGGCGGCGACGCGGTCGACGCTCTCGCGCTGGAAGTTGGAGTCGTGCGTCGGCGCGACGATCAGCACGGCGCGGGGGGCGAGGCCGGCGACGAGTTCGTGGAAGTCGAACGGGATCGCCTCCAGCCGGCCGCGATACTCGGCCAGCCGCGGCATGTAGCGGGTCTGGCACCAACCCTTCTCGGGGAGCCAGTTGGCGGGGTCGCCCCCCTTGTAGTCCAGGAACGAATCGAGCCCGCAACTGGAGACGACGGCCTTGATCCGGTCGTCGTGGAAGGCCGTGAAGACGGCGTTGTGCCCCCCCAGGGAGTGGCCGATCGCGCCGATGGCGTCGCGCTCCACATAAGGGAGCGATTCCAGCAGGTCGATCCCGCGCATGTTGTCCCACACCGCCTTCAAGGTGCCGCTCTCCCAGCCGAGCGCCGCCAGGTCGGGCTGGTACGAGGCCAAAAGCGGGTAGTTCGGCGCGAGGGTCACGTAGCCGCGCTCGGCCAGCTCGCGGGCGTACTGGCGGTTGGGGCGATCGCCGATCCCGACGACGGTCCCGGCGCCCGTCACGTTGTCGGTCCCGTGCAGGCAGAGGACCGCCGGGACGGGCTCCGCGCCGTCGGCGAGCGCGGCCTTCGGCACCAGCAGGTAGGCGGGGACGCGCGAGCCGGGCTCGGAGGCGTACGTCAGCTTGCGGCGGACGTAGCTCCCGCAATCGACCTCCTCCTCGACCGTCGGGTCGAGCGGGGCGCGCCTCTCGGGGCCGGGGAGCCGCCCCATGATCGACTCGACGCCCCGGGCGATCTCCGCGCGGCGATCCCCCCACTCGGCCGCCGACCGGACGGGCGCGGGGGTGCCGTCGGCCGCGCGACGGACGAGCAGATCCTCGCGCGGGAGCCTCGGCGGGTCGGCCGCCGCGACGATCGAGGGGGCGAGGAGGAGCGGCATCGCGAGGAGGAGCGGTCGAGGGCCGGGCATGGGTCGCGTCTCCGCGGGGGTCGTGGTCGTCGCGTCGGGGCGATCGTCGCACCCGGGTGCCGGCCGTGCCAGTGGCTCGCGGAACGGCCGGGGATTTGCATTCCGGGAGCCCAGGGGGCCCGAGCCGACGCGAATGGCCCCCTTCGATCCCCGAGGCATCAAATGGAGCCGCAAGCATGGCGCGAGACACCATGAGCCACGATACGGGCCGGCGCGGGGCCGGCTCGGAGCATCGCGAAGGGTCCGGGCGCGAGGGCATGAGCGGGATGCAAGAGGCCCTGGGGGGCATCATGGAGCGTCATCGCGACGTCAACGTGGGGAGCGTCGAACGCGTCCTCTGCGTGGCCGGGGGCGGGCTCCTCGCCGTCCTCGGGGCCGCGCGGGGCGGCCTCTCGGGGCTCGGGCTCGCCGCCCTCGGGGGCGGCCTCCTCTACCGCGGCGCGACCGGCCACTGCGAGGCGTACCACGCGCTCGGCATCGACACATCGGACAGCGCCGAACCCTCTCGCGCCTCCGACCTCGGCCGCGCCCATTCCTGACCCGCCCCGACGCCGCCCGGCCCCCCAGGCCGGGCGGCGTCACTCGCGATCCGACCCGCGCGAGTCGTCCCCCGTGGCGGTCGCGTCGGGCCGCGAAGATCACGGCCGCCGGGGATCCGGCCGATAGAAGGAGATGTGGCCGGGAGAGGCGTCGGGGTCTTGCGTGGAAGGCCGGCGCGCGCTAGGGTCGTGTGCGGCCGGGGGCCCGGCCTTGACTCGCGGCCGCGACCTGGTAGGGAGAAGGGGTGGAATCCCCCGCGCGGTCGGCATACCATACATTAGGGAACCTGCCGAACTCGGCGAAAGTCCTGGAGGGGCCGCCCGATCGGTCGCGGCCCTTGATCACGGCTCGCGTCGCCCCGCCCGGGGCCGCGAGGGGCGGGCTCACGCCGTCGTGGAGCGACCAGCGATCATGAACCTCACGGGCGAGATGGCGGGGGCGGGGACGATCGCCAGGGGCGGCCTCGACGAGGCGCGGACCACGGGGACCTCGAAGATGGCGACCGCCTTGATCGTGGAGGACCACCCGGAGCAGGCCCGCCTCGTCCGGAAGATCCTCGGCCTGCGCGGGTACGAGGCCGAGATCGCCGAGGACGGCGAGACCGGCCTGCGGCTGGCCCGCGAGCTGCAGCCCGACGTGATCCTGCTCGACCTGATGCTGCCGGACGTCAACGGCTTCGACGTCTGCCGGCGGCTGCGGGGCGACCGGGCGACCATGCTGATCCCGGTGGTGATGCTCACGGCCCTGGACGACCGCCAGCACCAGATGCACGGCTTCCGGGTCGGCGCCAACGCCTACCTCACCAAGCCCTACGGCGTCGAGGAGCTGTACGAGGCCGTGGCCGCCGCCCGCGCCTGGCGCGAGAGCATGCGCGAGCGGGCTCTCCAGGGGGAGATCCACGTCGAGCTGGACAGCGAGATCACCCTGCTGAAGGATCTGAACGACTTCCTAATGAACGTCTGCCGGGCGACCCCGCTTTCGAACGACCAGGTGATGCAGATCCGCCAGGCCGTGATGGAGATGGCCCAGAACGCCATCGAGTGGGGGAACCAGCACCGGACCGACCGGCTGGTCGAGATCACCTACCGCGTCCACGCCGACGGCCTGGAGATCGTGATCCGCGACCAGGGGCAAGGCTTCGACCGGGGGTCGCTCCCCCACGCCGCGGCCCCCGACGACCCGTTCTCCCACCTGGACGTCCGCGACAAGCTGGGGCTCCGGGCCGGCGGGTTCGGGATGCTGATCTGTCAGGGCATGGTCGACGAGATGAGCTACAATCGCGAGGGGAACGAGGTGACGCTCGTGAAGCGCTACCCGGGCCCGGAGCCGGCCCCGGACGCCTGAGGTCGGCCGCCGAGACGCCCGCGCCGTCCCTCCCCGGAGAGCCACGCCGGTGGTCACGACCCCGACCCGCCCCGAGCCGACGACGCCCCCCGCCCCCGACGGGCCCGGCTCGATCCCCACGCGCGCCCGGCGCAGGCCCGTCGTCCTGGTCGTCGACGACGAGGAGCAGGTCCGGCGCTCGGTCTACGACCTGCTCCGCCTGGAGTTCCAGGTGGTCCTCAAGGGCTCGGGCGCCGAGGCCCTGGATTACCTCGCCTCCGACGCCGAGGTCGCCGCGATCCTCTCCGACCAGCGCATGCCCGGCATGACCGGGGTGGAGCTGCTCCGCGGCGCCGCCGAGATCCGGCCCGAGACGACCCGGCTGCTGTTCACGGCGTTCGCGGACCTGCGCACGGTCGTGGCCGCCATCAACGAGGGGCACGTCTTCCGCTACATCGCCAAGCCGTGGGAGCCGGCCGAGCTGCAGCTGGTGATCCGCCAGGCCGTCGAGCGCCACGAGCTGATCGTGGAGAAGAACCGCCTGGTGGCCGAATTGCAGGCCGCCAACACCCGGCTCCGCGAGGCCGACCGGCTCAAGGGCGCCTTCCTGGAGGTCGCCAGCCACGAGCTGAACACCCCCGTCACGGTCGTCCGCGGGCTGACCGACCTGTGGAAGATGTCGCAGGCGCCGACCGCCACGCCCGCCGAGGTGGAGTGGGTCGACCGGATCCGGGCCGCCGCCGGCCGCCTGGCGAGGACCGTGGAGCGGATGCTCAAGCTGGTCGGCGGCCGGAGCTTCGACCAGCCCCTGGCGGTCGCCCCCGTCGAGATCGCCCCGCTGATCGCCCAGGCCGTGCACGTCCTGGCCCCCTACCTGGAGAAGCGCGGCCAGCGCGTCGACGTGCTCGCGGCCCCCGACCTGGGGCCGGTCGAGTGCGACGCCGACAAGATCCACGACGCCCTGCTCAACCTGCTGGTCAACGCCGTCAAGTTCACCCCCGACGGCATGACGATCCGCGTCGAGGCCCGCGAGGCGCCCGACGACCCCGACGCGATCCGCGTCTCCGTCCACGACCGCGGCAAGGGGATCGACCCCGTCGACCGCCGCTTCCTCTTCGAACCGTTCTTCACCGGCTTCGACACCCTCCACCACTCGTCCGGCGACTACCAGTTCGGCAAGCGCGGGATGGGACTGGGCCTCTGCCTCGTCAAGACCTTCGTCGAGCTCCACGGCGGCCGGGTCGAGGCCTACAGCCCCGCCCAGGATGGCGGCGGCGACGGCGGATGCGGCTCCATCTTCGCCTTCACCCTCCCCCGCCGACGACCCCGGCCCGACGCGACATGAAGACGATCACCTGCGGCGTCGTCCAGTTCCATCATCGTCCCGGCGACAAGGGGTACAACCTGGGGGTCGTCGAGCGGTTCACGGCCGAGGCCCGGGCGCTCGGCGTGAAGATCCTGGCGTTCCCGGAGATGTGCCTGACCGGCTACTGGCACGCGACGAAGCTCGACCGCGCGGGGCTGGAGGCGCTCGCCGAGCCGATCCCCGACGGCCCCTCCGTCCGTCGCCTCCGGGCCCTGGCCCAGGGCGCCGACATGGCCGTCGGCGCCGGGCTGATCGAGCGCGCCCCGGACGGCCGGCTGTTCAACGCCTACGCCGTCGCCATGCCCGACGGCGCCGTCCACCGGCATCGCAAGATCCACGCGTTCGAGAGCGAGCACATCTCCGCCGGGGGCGAGTACACGGTCTTCGACACCCCATGGGGCGTCCGCGCCGGCGTCCTGATCTGCTACGACAACAACATCGTCGAGAACGTCCGCGTCACGGCGCTGATGGGCGCCGACATCCTGATCGCCCCCCACCAGACCGGCGGCTGCGACTCGCGCAGCCCGCACGCGATGGGGCCGATCGACCCCGCCCTCTGGGAGCGTCGCGAGGCCGACCCGGCGGCGATCGAGGCCGAGTTCCGCGGGCCGAAGGGGCGGGAGTGGCTCCTCCGCTGGCTGCCGTCGCGGGCGCACGACAACGGCCTGTTCGTCCTGTTCAGCAACGGCGTGGGGGAGGACGCCGGCGAGGTCCGCACCGGCAACGCCATGATCCTGGATCCCTATGGCCGCATCCTCGCCGAGACCTGGGAGGCCCGCGACCGCCTGGTCGTCGCCGACCTGGACCTGGACCTGCTCCCCCTCTGCACCGGCCGGCGCTGGATCCGAGGCCGCCGCCCCGAGCTCTACGGCCTGTTGACCAAGCCCCTCGGCCACGAGCTGGACCCCCGCGCCGCGCGGTTCTCCCGCGCGGCGGTGGAGCGTCCCATCCCCCGCGCGGGGGGCGACCGCCCCGATCAGGGCTTGATCGCGTAGACCTGCACGCTGGCCGCGTACTCGTTGAGGTCGTACCGCGACGCCAGCTCGACGAACCCGCCGTGGACGTCATTCCCGACCGCTGGCGAGCAGCAGGCTTCCTCGACCACGTTCAGCGACGAGCCCGCCGCGGGGGCCGCCGGGGCGCAGCAACCGGCCTGGCCCTCGACCAGCGCGTAGGCGTTAAGATCCTTGCCGCCGTCCACGACCGCCACGTCGCGGAAGCCCGCCGCCTCCAGGCCCTCCACGTACTCGGCGATGGGCACGGCCCCGGCGATGCACCCGACGTAGGCCATCGCGTCGGCCGCCAGCTCCGGCGGCAGCGGCTTCCTCAGGGCGATGTCCGAGACCGCGACCCGCCCGCCGGGCCTGAGCACCCGCGCGATCTCGCGGAAGACGGCCGGCTTGTCCGTCGCCAGGTTGATGACGCAGTTCGAGATCACGCAGTCGACCGAGGCGTCCGGCAGCGGCAGGGCGTCGAGCGTCCCCTCCAGGAACTCGACGTTCGACAGCCCCGCCTTCGCCGCGCCGGCGCGGGCCCGCTCCAGCATCGCCGGGGTCATGTCGACGCCGATCGCGCGGCCCGTCGGCCCGACCTTCCGCGCCGCCAGGAACACGTCGAGCCCGCCGCCGGATCCCAGGTCGACCACGACCTCGCCCGGCCGCAGCCCGGCCGTCGCCGTCGGGTTCCCGCACGACAGGCCCATGTTGGCCTCCGCCGGGATCGACGCCAGTTCCTCCGCCGTATAGCCGAAGGCCTCGGCCACCGCCCGCGCGCCGTCGTGGCGGCTCGACAGCCCCCCCGCGCCGATGGCCCCGTATTTCTCGCGCACCAGGTCCCGGATCGCGTCGCTCATCTCTCGTCCTCCATCAAGCACAGGGCCAGATCCAGCAGCGGGGCGACGCACTCGTTGGTCACCCGGTAGAAGACGTTGTTGCCCTCTCGCCGAGAGGTGACGACCCCGGTGTCCGACAGCCGCTGCAGCTGGTTCGACACCGCCTGCGACCGCATCCCCAGCGCCTTCGCCAGCTCGGTCACCGACGACTCGCCGCGGATCAGGTGGTGGAGCATCCGGATCCGCGTGTCGTTCGCCAGCACCTTGAACAGCGCCGTCACCTTGACCGCCTCGACGAACGACAGGAGCTGTCGATCCGCCAAGGCCGTGCGGGCCGAACAGGCCCCGCCCTCCAGCACCACCGGCTTCGCCTTCGACATGGAATCGGCCCTCCCTTGGACTCCACCACAATTACACCACACAGTGTAATTGTGTCAAGACGGGGCTCTCGACGGGGCGTGCTATGATCGGTGGCCGACACCATTTCTCGTCCCGACCAATCCGGAGGCTTCCATGCCGACCGCCGTCCTGCTCGCCGGCCTGATCCTGGCCGCGGCCCCGCCCGACGCCCCCGCCCCGCCCCCCGTCGCGCGGGAGTTCCGCGCGGCGTGGGTCGCGACCGTCGAGAACATCGACTGGCCCAGCAAGCCCGGCCTGCCGACGAACGTCCAGCAGGACGAGGCCCGCGCGATCCTCGACCGGCTGGCGAAGTCGAACTTCAACGCCGTCGTACTCCAGGTCCGCCCGGCGGCCGACGCCCTGTACGACTCCAAGATCGAGCCGTGGTCGTCGTACCTCACCGGGGAGCAGGGGAAGGCCCCGGAGCCCTACTACGACCCGCTCCAGTTCTGGATCGACGAGGCGCACGCCCGGGGGATCCAGCTCCACGCCTGGTTCAACCCCTTCCGCGCCAAGCAGGCCGGGGCGAGGTACGAGACGGCCGCGTCGCACGTCTCCAAGGCCCGCCCGGAGATCGTGCGCGAGTACGGCAGGCTCCTGTGGATGGATCCCGGCGAGCCCGAGGCGCGCAAGCAGACGCTGGACGTCGTGCTGGACGTGGTGCGTCGCTACGACCTGGACGGCGTCCACCTGGACGACTACTTCTACCCCTACCCCGTCGCCGACCCGGAGACCAAGGCCGAGATCGACTTCCCCGACGACGCCTCGTGGGCCCGCGCGGAATCCAAGGGGAGCGGCCCCGAGGCCCGCGCCGACTGGCGTCGCGAGACCATGAGCCGGATGATCCGCTCGCTGTACGAGGAGATCAAGCGGGCCAAGCCGCACGTCCTGTTCGGCATCAGCCCGTTCGGCATCCCGCGCCCCAACAAGCCGGAGGGGGTCAAGGGTTTCGACCAGTACGCCAAGCTCTACGCCGACACCGAGACCTGGCTGAAGTCCGGCTGGATCGACTACTGGTCGCCGCAGCTCTACTGGAAGATCGACGCCCCCGGCCAGCCGTTCCGCCCGCTGCTGAACTACTGGCTGTCCATCAACGACAAGGGCCGCCACATGTGGCCCGGCCTCTCCATCAGCCGGATCGGCGCCAGGCCCGGCGAGGGCTACGAGGTCGACGAGATCCTGAACCAGATCAAGATCGTCCGCGAGACGCCCGGCGGCGGCGGGGTCGTCCTGTTCAGCGAGAAGGTGCTGCAACAGGACCGCCAGGGGCTCGCCACGACGCTCGCCGAGGGCCTCTTCCGGGAGCCGGCGCTGGTCCCGGCCTCGCCCTGGCTGGAGGGCGAGGCGCCCAAGCCGCCGACCGTCATCGTGACCGACAACAAGATCGTGGTCTCTCCCGAACCCGAAGCCGACGGGCTCTGGGTCATCCAGACTCGCCGGGGGGACGACTGGACGACGCGGATCGTCGCCGCGTCGAGGACGCCGCTGCGTCAGTCCCGCAACGGGGCCGAGGCCGTGGTGGTCACGCCCATCAGCCGCGCGGGCGTCGCCGGGCCGTCGGCGTCGTCCGAGGCCCCGACGCCCTGACCCGACGACCCGAGACGGGCACTCGCGGCGGGCCCGAGGTTACTCACTCGGGCTCGCCCGGCTCCCCCCCGCCGCGCTGCTCGATGTACTCGCGGAGGAAGTTGAGGAAGGTGGGGAGCCCCTCGGCCTCCCACGCGCGCTCGACCGCCTCCTTGAGCTGCTGGTTCTCGGCCTGGAGCCGGCGGAAGGCGTCGACGTCCGCCGCGGCGATGTCCAGCCCGGCGATCTGGTCGTGCGTGTTGACCGAGAGCATCATCCCCTCGGCGTTGTTCCAGGGCTGGAGTTGCAGCTTCATGTGCGGGTATCGCTGGTTCCCCAGCCGCAGGGCGAAGATGGGGGCCTGGCTCCCCTGCGCCTTGCCCGCGCGCTCGAACGGCGGCCTGGCGAATAGCTCGTGGGGGGGGACCCCCTCGGCCCAGTTGGTCCGGCGGCGGACGCTCTCGGGATACTGGCCCGACGGGTAGGCGACCTTCAGGTAGACGTCGACGGCCCGGCGCAGGACGTCGAGCCGCATGGCGTCGACGTCGGCGGGGCCGTGATCGGGATCGGCGGGCGCCTCCATGGGCGAATCCTCTTTGATGTGGCGATCGGTGGGCGGGTTTCGCGGGCGGTTCGACGTTCAGGATAACCGCCGCCCCCGGGCCCGGCCAAGGGGAGCCGCCATCCGGCCCGACGAGGATTCAGCCGACGGTCCGCATCGCCAGCTTCAGGACGTCCTGCTCGCCGTGGCCGAGGACCCGGAGGCCGGCGTCGATCCCCCGGGACGCCAGGTTGATCGCGTCGGTCGCCTGGGTGTAGGGCTCGATCGCGATCACGTCCTCCTTTCCCGGCGGCGTGTAGACGACCAGCTCGCGGAACGATCGGTCGAACGCGAGCTGGAACTCGCCCCCCTTCTCCTCGTCGACCAGCCGGCAGACGCCCTCGCCGTCGACGTGCTCCAGGCCGGTGAGCACGTCGTCGAGCATCAGGCCGCGGATCGCCTGGCCCTTGCGGAAGTCCAGCCGGCCGGAGATCTCCGAGACCTCGCCCGTCGGCAGGAAATCCCGGAGCAGCCAGTACCGCGAGGCCGGCAGGATGATCTTCGTCCGCTCCAGGTCGCCGCCGGGGGGGAACGGCAGCCGGAAGTAGGGATGGATGCCGAACCCGTAGGGGAGATTCTCGGCGGTGGGGTTGGAGACGGTCGTCGTCATGGTCAGCGTCCGCCCGGCCAGCTCGTAGCGGACGTGGACCAGGGCGTCCGTCGGCCAGTGGTCGATGCTCTCCGGCGCGTGGACCGAGAGCTGGAATCGGCCCTCGATGACCGCCGCGTCGGGGGTCGCCTTGTGCTCGACCACGTCCCAGGGGGCGGCGATCGCGAATCCGTGGATCGCGTTGGCCCCGTGGTTGACCGGGATGGCGTGCTTCTTCCCCTCGAAGGTGAACTCGCCCCCGCGAATTCGGTTCGGGAAGGGGAAGAGGATGGGGGTCCCGTTCCCCCCGGCCCCGCGCGGATTCTCGGCGAAATCCGGGGCCGCGACCACGATCGGCCGGACCTCCCCCGCGACCGGGAGCCGGAGATCGAACAAGTTGAAGCCGTATGACGGCAAGACGGACGCCGACGCCCCCGACACGTCGTCCCTCAACGTGTGGATGTCCCGGCCGTTCCGCTTCTCCACGTCCACGCGAAATCCCACGGCCCCCTCCCGGTGCTCGACCTATCGGCGCGTCATCACCGCCCAAATTTACGATAGGGGTCGGCCTCTTGTAACCTCCGCCCACCAACTGGCGCGTCGCGCCCCTTGATCGTCACGCGCCGGGATCTCGCGGCCAAGCGAAAAATAAGTCGGGATGGCCTCGTAACAGCCCCCGACGGCCGCCAGCGCGGCCCAATAAAGCCAAAACTAAGATCCAAACCATCCATTCCCGGTGGCGGTGCCACTGAATTATTTAGTAAGACGCCAGCGAAAGAAGTTGCTTCCACACACCCGCACATGGTAAGCATTCATAAACGAGACGTGTGCCGTCGCGCGACCCGACGCCGCCTCCATGACCGGCTCGGGCGGCGAAGATGAAAAAAGTCACCCAGCCTGCCTCCCCGGCACCACAAATGCTGGCGTACAGACATTATATCTCGGTTGGCTGGAGTCGTCCCGATACCGGCCGTGACCCTGGCCCGGAATGTTCACCCGACGACGCGGATCTCGCCGAGTCCAGGTTGACGGGACGCTGGAGACTGCTATGATGGATGTGGTCAGTCGCGGAAAGAATCGTGAGATGACCATGTCACGGGTCGAAGGAACGGCCGGTCTCACCCGAGAGGAGGAACCGCGTATGGAATCCGTCCTGGAAGTCAACGGGGCTATCATCGACTCCTGGGTGGAGCCGCGCGGCGGGGACGGATCGACGCGGGTTGTCCTCCAGGTCGCGCCCAAGGGCCGCCCCCGGGAGCTGGTGTTCGTCGAGGCCAAGGCGTCGCTGGTGCCCGACGACGGCTGGCTGGAAGACCTGAGCGAGAACATCTGCCACGGCAGCCCCGTCCGCGCCCTGGGGCGCAGGATGCTCAACGGCTTCATCGCCGCCACGCAGCTCCAACTGGTCCGCTGAAACGGCCCGGCCGCGGCGGCATTTTCGCTCCGGCCCAGTCCCTCCCCCGCCTCGCCCGACCGACGCTCCCGCCCTCTCCCCCACGGCGCGTCGCCCGGGCTCGACATATCGCGAACGCCTGGATCGCCATCGTCGCGGCGCTTGCTTCGGGGCCCCGGATGGGCGATGCTCTGCCATGCGCCCCGGAGACCGGCGAGCGTCGCCGGATCGGGTAGCGCCCGGCGCGAACCGAGGAGTTGCGCGATGTCCGACGAATCGACCCCGACGCGGGGGACGACGCCGAAGTCCCTGTCGAGACGCCACTTCCACAAGGCGACGGTCGCGGCGGCCCTGGGCGCGTTCGCGGCCCCGGCCGTCGTGCGAGGTCGCAACCTCAACGAGCGGCTGGCCATCGCCTGCATCGGCGTGGGCGGGCGTGGCGCCGGCAACCTGGCCGAAGTCTCCTCCGAGGACGTCGTCGCACTGTGCGACGTGTACGACGAGGCCGTCGAGCGGGCCGCCGGGTCGCATCCGAAGGCCCGGAAGTTCAAGGACTTCCGCAGGCTGTTCGACGACCTGAAGGGGTACGACGCCGTCGTCGTGAGCACCGCCGAGCACACCCACGCCTTCGCCACCCTGCCGGCTTTGCAGCTCGGCAAGCACGTCTACTGCGAGAAGCCTCTGACCCACAACGTCTGGGAGGCCAGGCGCATCCGCGAGGCCGCCGCCGAGGCCAAGGTGGCGACCCAGATGGGGACGCAGATCCACGCCGGCGACAACTACCGCCGCGTCGTCGAGCTGATCCAGGCCGGGGCGATCGGCCCGGTGAAGGAGGTCCATGTGTGGGTCGGCCGCGCCTGGGGCCTCCAATCCCCCGAGGAGGCGAAGGCCAACGGCGACATCGTCTCCGTCACCGACCGCCCCGCCGGCTCGTCCCCCGTGCCCTCCGGCCTCGACTGGGAGCTATGGCTGGGCCCCGCCCCCGCGCGGCCGTTCCACGATGTCTACTTCCCCGGCCCCAAATGGTATCGGTGGTGGGACTTCGGCAACGGCACGATGAGCGACCTGGGGAGCCACTGGATCGACCTGCCGTTCTGGGCCCTGAAGCTCAAGGCCCCCAGCACGATCGAGGCGTTCGGCCCGCCCGCCCATCCCGAGATCGCCCCGGCTAGCATGAAGGCGGTCTACGAGTACCAGGCCAGGGACGATCAGCCGGCGCTGACGCTCACCTGGTATCAGGGGGCGATGAAGCCCGAGCCCTGGACCTCCGGCGCGATCCCCAAATGGGACAGCGGCGTGCTGTTCGTCGGCGAGCAGGGGATGCTGCTGTCCGACTACGGCCGCCACGTCCTGCTCCCCGAGGACCAGTTCAGCGACTACCAGCGGCCCGAGCCGACCATCCCGTCGTCGATCGGCCACCACGCGGAGTGGATCCACGCCTGCAAGACCGGCGCGCCGACCACCTGCAACTTCGAGTACGCCGGCTGGCTGACCGAGGCCAACCACCTGGGCAACGTCGCCTACCGCGTCGGCCGCAAGCTGGATTGGGACGCCGCCGCCCTGAAGGCGACCAACGCCCCCGAGGCCGACCCGCTGATCCGCCGCGAGTACCGCGCGGGCTGGTCGCTGGGCTGAGCGACCCGGGCCCTCACGCCCCCTCCCCCTTCGGGGCCGCCGCCGGGCGGAGCGCCGGGGGGGGGCCGGCGGGGGCGACGGGCCTGGCGATGGCGATCCCCAGGCCGATCTCGTTGGCCACGTCATACGCCATCACGGCGTTCCGATGCGGGGTGGAGAAGTCGGCCGACAGCAGCATGGTCGTACGGTTGGTCACCTCGCGGGCCGACCGGAGCCGCTCGGCCAGTTCCCCGAAGTCCGCGGCGACGGGCTCGCGATCGACCTGGATCCGGCCCTCCGGGTCGATCTCGACGAGGATGTAGTCTTCCCGCAAGTCGTCGAGCGTCCGGTTCCGCCCCTGGGCGACGGCCTCGGGCGGGGCCTCGCCGGACGGTTTCGGGATCTCCAGCGACTTGTACAGGACGGTCGTGGCCGTGACCAGGAAGAACAGGACGAGCTGGAACGCCACGTCCACCATCGCGGCGAGGTCCAGCTCCTCCACCCGTTGCGGCCCGGCGCGGCGGAGCGAGACCACGCCGCCGTCTTCCTCGTCTTCCTCCTCGTCCACGAAGACCGGCTCGTCGTAGTCGCGCGAGCGGGCCGCGGGTAGGTTCACCCGGCTCCCCGTTTCTGGCCGGTCCAGCTCAAGGTCGTCCTCGCCCAGTTCCCAGTCGGGCAAGAGGTCCGACGAGACGGAGGGCGTCGGGGGCTCTTCCGAGTCGTCCTCGAACTCCTCCTCGTCTTGCGCGTCCTCGAAATCGTCTTCATCCTCGGTCTCGTCCTCGGTCTCCCAGTCCCAAGCGATGGGCGCGGGGGGAGACGGCTCGGGCAAGACCGGGAAGGAGAGGTCGTCGGCGCCCGCGCCCGGGGGGGGCGGTGGCGCCGCGGGCGCGAGCAGCTCGGTGATCTCGACGACGCGGGCCCAGGGGTCGGACGTCCCCGAGGGGCGCGCGAGGTCGTCGTCGCGGATCGACCCGGCGGCGAGGCCCGCGCGGATCTCCTCCGCGGACAGGCCCCGTGCCAGTTCCAGGCGGTCGGAATGGAAGACGTCCCAGAGCGACATGATTCAGGCCCGTCCGTTCCGGGGCGCGGACCTATCCGCGCGAAGCGACGAAGAACGGCCTTCCCCCCTGGAGGGGGAAGGTGGCCCGGAGGGCCGGATGAGGGGGGGACGGGCGGCACGACTTCCGGATAATGCAGGGGCCTTCCCCGGCCGACGGCCGGGGCCGTGCCCCGATCTCCGGCGCTCGGCGGGCGGGCTCCCCCTCATCTGACTCCTCCGGAGTCTGTCTTCCCCCTCCAGGGGGGAAGGACGTCTTTCCCGACCGGGCCGAGCGCCGTCTCGATGGATCATGGCCCGCCCCCCGGTTCCTGGACGCCGACGTGGACCGTGACGCCCTCGACCTCGGAGACGGCGGCGGCCACCTCCAGCACCTTGCCGTGGGGGACGTCGCCGTCGGCCTGGAGGATCACCTTGTGAATCCCCTCCTTGACGGCCTCGTCGACGGCCCGCTTCGCCTGGTCGATCGTGGCGGCGGGGCCCGAGCCGTGGCCGAGCAGGAGCTGGGGCTCGCCCCCCGGGGCCTGCGGCTCCAGCAGCGTCAGGAACGTGGCCTCGTTCGACTCCACCCCCACCCCGTGCCGCGCGGGGGGGACGTCGACCAGTTCGCCGCCGGTCATCTGCGAGGAGAAGAGCATGAACGTCATGAGCTGGAACACGACGTCGACCATCGGGGTCATGTCGATGTGCTCGTCGCGTTCCTCGTCCTCGTCGCGTCTCAGCAGCATGGGGGTCGCCCGATCGGGTCAGGGGAGGATCGGATCGGAAGGGAGGTCGACGGCGAAGGGACGCCTCAGCGCGAGGCCGCCGGCTTCGACGGGCGCTCGGCCGCGGCGCGTTGCGGCTCGGTCGTCTCCATCACATCCAGGACCTCCTGCAACTGCTTCTCGGTGCGGTCGCGGAGGCGGCGGAGCCGGGCGTGGAAGTCGTTGCCGATCAGCATCATCGGGTTGGCGATGAGCAGCCCCGCCCCGGTGGCCCAGAGGGCCAGGCTGATGTCCGACGCCAGGGCGTTCGGGTTCACCTTCTCCGAGCTGCCGATCCGGCCGAACGCCGCGATCATCGACGCCACCGTCCCCAGCAGACCCAGCAGCGGGCCCAGCCGGACGATCGTCGAGACCGAGCCCAGCCGGTTCTCCATCTCCGCGACGACCTCCGTGTGGAACTCGGTGACCAGGAGCTGCTTGACCTTCGCCAGCCCCTTCGCCCGGTTCTTCAGCGCCACCGCGATGAGCTGCGCGAGCGCCGTGTGCCAGTAGGTCGGGCTCTGGCAGACGCTCATGGCGGCGTCGAACTTCCTGGCCTCGCAGAGTTCCTTGACCTGGAGGATCAGGGGGGCGGGGTCGCGGATGGTCTTCTTGCGGAGGGTCCGATACAGGAGTATGGATATGTACGCGCCCCAGACCGCCAGGAGGGCCAGCGACCCGTAGATGACATACGCGAACACATCGATGATGCCCGTGACGCTCATGTCGGCCCGCCCCGCTCGCCCGGCTCGGCCGCGCCCGCCCCGCCCCTCGGGGCGGACTCGCCTCGCATGGACATTGTGACCGACGCCATTAGGCGAAGGCAAGCACGCCGTCGCGCGATCGGCCGATCGACGGCATGGTCACCCAGACGGGCGCGGCCGGCCGCCGAGGCGCGACCGGATCGCCTCGGCGACGGCCTCGGGCTCGGCGACGTTCGGCAGCGGGTGGAAGACGTGCCGGCGGCGGCCGGCGGGGTCGGGCGGCCCCTCCTCGACGATGGTGAGCGTCGCCAGGCCGCCCGGCCGGAGCAACGGGCCGGTCCAGCTCTCGACGGCGATCGCGCGCGCCAGGGGGATGACGGCCAGCGGCCGGGGCGAGCCGTCGCGCCGGATCTCGACCCGGTCGGCGAAGACGAGGTAGGCCGTCCGCGACCTCGCGCCGATCAGCGCCCGATGATGCAGCGCCAGCAGCGCGAAGAACGCCGTGGCCGTCGCGACGGCCGACCACGCCAGCGCGAACCGCAAGTTGCCGTCGCTCGCGACTCCTCGGGCCGCGTCGGCGGCGAACTTCAGCGCGATGAGCGCGAGGGCGCCGACGAACAGGGCGATGGCGATGCTATGAATCCCCCCCACCAGCCGGAACTGCCGCGGCACGGGGGTCGCTCGCGCCACGAGCAGCGGGGTGTCGTCGGTCTCGGCCGTCATGACGCCTCCGGCCGCGGCCCGGCGGGGATGACCCAGCAGGAGTCGTGCGGCTCCATGCCGATGTGGGGGTAGTACGTCCGGGCCTTCGGCGCGGCCAGCAAGATCAGGGTGGTATGGCGTCCGGCCGCCTCGTGCGTCAACCGGATCAGCTCGCGGCCGATCCCCCTGCCCTGGTAGGCGACGTCCACGGCCAGGTCCGAAAGGTAGGTGCAGAAGTGTCGATCCGTCAGCGCCCGAGACACGCCGACGAGTCGGCCGTCGTCTCGCGCGGTGGCGATCACGTCTGCGTTCTCCAGCATCCCGAGCATCGCGTCCGGCCGGTCGACCGCCCGCCGCTCCGCGAGCGTCGACCGGGTCAGCACGTCCACGAACTCCTCCGGGGTGATCGCGGGATGCGACTCCAGTTGATACGTCAACGCCACGTCAAAGGCCCCCCTTGCGGTCGATGAACTTCGCGGGGGCCATGTCCCAGGCGCGGATCGCGGAGGCCGAGGCCGTCCCCCCCTTCGCCGCGAGCGAGACCCCGAGCGCCTCCCGGCTCTCCGGGAAGACCTGCTGCGTGAGGCACTGGCGGTCGTTGGCGAAGACCTCCAGCATCGGCCCGTCCAGGAAGATCCGCAGGCGGAGCGGCTCGCCGGGCGCGAGTTCCAGCGGCGCCTCGAAGCTATCCTTCGGCCGCTTGTAGTCGGCCCCGCGGAGGATGCCGCCGGTGTCGAGCGGGCCGACGGTGTAGACGACGTCCTCGCGCGTCGTCGACTTCGAGCAGTCGATCGCCAGCGTCCTCGAACCGGGCCGGTAGACGATCGCCGTGGTCTCCGACCCGTCGGGCGTCCGGCGGACCGAGACCACGACCTCCTCGGCCGACCCGGGCGTGATCTCCATGGCCAGCTCCATCCGGTCCCCTCGCACGCCGGGCAGCGCGGTCTCGGCGGCGAACGACAGGTCGGCGACGGTCCTCGGATCGCGCCTCAGGCGCTCCAGCTCGGCGACGGGCTTGATGGTCAGGTTGCCGTCGGCGTCCAGGTCGATGACGCGCGGGAGGCTCTGGACGCCGGAGCCGGTGGCCTGCTGCGTCGGCAGCGTCCGCGGGTCGGTCACCCAGGCCCAGACGATCCGCCGGCCCTTGTCGTCCAGCAGGCTCTCCGGGGCGAAGAACTGCCCGCCGGGCCAGTTCATCCGGACGTGCTTCTCCGGGAGGAACCGCCCGTCCTCATATCGGCCGATGTACATCCGGCCGCCGACCTTGTGGCTGATGCACAGGAGGGCCCGCTTGTCGCCGAGCTTGAAGAAGTCGGGGCAGGAGCAATCCTCGCCGTCGGTCGTCCAGGCGAGGTCGGGGTGCTCGAAGAACGGGCCGATCGGCTCCCACGCGACGAGATCCCTCGACTTCATCGCGTAGAGGGTGTCCTTGCCGTTGGGGAGCTTGTTCCCCCCCAGCAGGCAGATGTAGTCGTCGCCTTCGAGCCAGAGGTACGGATCCCAGACCGTGTAGACGCCGTGGCCGGGCTCCCCCTCCTTGGGCATGGGGATGACGGGGTTGTTCGGGTGCTTCTTCCAGCGGATCAGGTCGTCGTCCTCGGCCGTCGCGACGCAGACCCCGGCGTCGACGCCGAACCAGCAGAGCATGGGGACGCCGTCGCGGTTGATGAAGGCGTTGCCGCTGAAGATGCCCACGTCGGGATCCTCGGGGGCGGGGACGAGGGCCGGCGGGAGGAACGTCCAGTCGACCAGGTCCGTGCTCACGGCATGGCCCCAGGAGTGGCCGCCGTGGGGGAGCTTCGGATCCTGGTAGATGTACATGAGATGGTATTTGCCCTTCCAGTAGATGCAGCCGTTGGCGTCGTAGGGCCGGGCCAGGCCCTCGCTCGGCAGGGCGGTGACGTGGTACGACGGCCAGTCCTCGGTCTCGCGCGAGCGAGCCGGGCCGAGGCCCTTGCCGACCAGGGCGTAGCCGCCATCCAGGCGCAGCCGGCCGTCCTCCACCGAGGCGGCGCCGATCAGCCGCGCCGTCGGGAACGTCCCCATGACGTCCTCCACCTCGCCGTCGGCGAAGGTCCACCAGGCCAGCGGCTTCGGGTCCGAGGGCTGGTCGGGCTTCAGCCCGGCCAGCGCGTCGGCGTCGAGCGCGACGGGATAGATCCGCGCGTCCTCGACCTGGCCGCGGAACACCGGGCCGGCGACCGCCAGCTCGATGTGCCGCAGGCCGAGCAGGACGAAGCTGGAGTCGTCGAACGAGGCGGGCTCGCCGTCCATCTCGTACTCGGCGTAGAGCTTCGCGTCCCGATAGATGGAGACGTGCTTGCCGCTGTACGCGACGGCGATCTGCGCGAAGGTCTCCGGGCCGGCCGTCTCGGCGGGCCATGCGGACTGCTCGGCGCGGGTGCGGCGGAAGAACTCGCTGCCGGCCATCCACCGCGCCGGGGCCAGTTCGCCGAAAACGACCGAATCGAAGCCTTCGCCGGGCCGCTGGAGGGTCAGCGCGCCGCCCCCCTTCTGCTCCAGGTCCGCGGGCGCCGCCCAGACGACGAGCGTCTTGTCG
Source organism: Paludisphaera sp. (assembly GCF_037189885.1). Classification (NCBI taxonomy): domain Bacteria; kingdom Pseudomonadati; phylum Planctomycetota; class Planctomycetia; order Isosphaerales; family Isosphaeraceae; genus Paludisphaera; species Paludisphaera sp. Next base: position 19,493 of record NZ_JBBCIR010000045.1, on the reverse strand, counting down.
CGCAGCTCCTTGTCGACGGCGAAGGCGGCCGGGAGCCAGGCGAGGGAGATCAGCAGCGCCGCGGCCGGGCGGGCGATCCGGGGGGGGATGGTCATCGCGGCGTGATCCTGTTCAATCGGACGGGGAGAGGCCCAGGAGCGTGGGCTGGCGGCGGCCCTTGCCGGCCTTCGGCGCGGGCGGGGGGGCGACGGCCTCGGGGTTCGCGGCCAGGGTGATCGGGCGGAGCGCGGGGAAGACCTCGCGGCCCAGCTCCACGACGTGCGGGTGGCACGTCAGGAAGATCACCTGCGCCTTGCCGGAAACCTCCCCCAGCGCCCGCAAGGTGCGCCGGGAGCGGTCGTCGTCGAAGTTCGCCAGCACGTCGTCCATCACGATAGGCAGGGACTCGGCGCGGTCGCAATAGTGCAGGGCGTAGGCCAGGCGCACGGCCAGGTAGAGCTGCTCGCGTGTGCCGACCGATAGTTGGTCCGGCTCCAGGATCTCGCCGTCGACGCGGCGCACCTGGAGGCGGCCCTCGTCGTCCTCGGGGCGATCGACGTGGACGTATCGGCCGTCGGTCATCATGGCGAACAGTCGCGAGGTCTCGCGGAGCATCATCGGCCGGGCGTCCTGCTCGAACCGGGCGATCGCCCGCCGCAGCAGGTGCTGGGCGAAGACCAGCGGGACGTAGCGGTCGACGAACTCGGCGAGCTGGCTCCGGCGCGAGGCCGCGGTCTCCAGGATCTCGGCCGCGTCGCCGCCGCCGCGCTCGTACTCCGAGAGCGCCTGCCGGCGCGAGCCGACCTCCTGGTCCGCGGCGGATTTCTCCCCCTGCAAGCGGTCGCGCGCCGCCTCGGCCTCGGCGCGGTCGGCCTCCAGGGAGACGGCGTCGGACGCTTCCAGCGTGGCGATGAAGGCGTCGCGCGGGTCGGCGTCGCGGATCAGGTCGAACTCGCGGCCCTTGGCCTCGATGTCGCGATCCAGGCGGGCGACGGCCGCGGCGCGCTCGGCGACGGCGCGGAAGGCCTCGGCCGTCTCGACGCCCGCGAGCCGGAACAGCTCCTCCCGCCCGGCCGCGAGCCTGGTCAATCGCTCCTCGCGGCGCGACGCCTCGGCGAGCGCGTGGGCGCGGCCGCGCTCCAGCGCGGCCTGGCGCTCGCGGTCGGCGACGCTCGCGGTGAGCCGGGCTTGCAGCTCGTCGGCGAGGCGCTCGGGCTCGAGCCCGTCCAGGTCGGGGGCGATCTCGGCGGCCAGCGCGGCGACGACCGGGTCGAACGCGGCCAGCGTCGCCTCGTCGGCGGCGATCCGCTCGCCGCGATGATCGGCGGCCTTCAGATCCTTCGCGGCGCCCTCCATCCCCCGGAGCACGCGGCCCAGCAGCTCCAGCGACCACGACTCCGGCAGCCGCAGCTCGCCCAGGAGCGCGACGAGCCGGGCGTCGGCGTCGGCCGACTCGGCGCGTCGTGCCTCGTCCTCGCGCCCGTTGCGCTCGATCCGGTCGCGGAGCTTGCGGCAGTCCTCGGCGAGCTGGGCGCGGGACTTCTCGGCGTCGCGGGCGGCCTGCTCGCGGCGGCGGGCGGCGGCGATCAGCTCGTCGGCCGCCGCGTCGCGGCCCACCATCGCGGCGAGGCGCGCCTCGAAGGCCTTGATCCGCTCGCTGACGCAGCGCCCCTCCTGCTCGGTCTCGGCGAGCCTCGCCTGGAGGGACCGGAGGTCTTCCAGGCGGTCGAGCCACGCCGACATCGCGTCGGGGTCGAGGGGGGCGAAGCCGCACGGCGACCAGAGGGCGCGCCAGCGGGAGTCGAGCGACTCGCGGTCGGCCTTCAGGTCGTCGAGTGCCTGGCGGCCGCGGCGGACGCGGTCGCGGAGGGCGTGCAGGCGCTCCTGCTTGGCGACGGCGCTGGAGTGGCGGAACAGCTCGTCGGCGTACTCGTCGGCGCGGGCGACGGACCTGGGGAAGGCGTCGACGAGGTCGGCGTCGGCCGTGTGCTCGGCGAGCCAGTCGCGGACCTCGGCCTCGGCGTCCTCGTGGTCGATGAACTTCCGGCGGATCAGGGCCCAGCCGGCGTCGCGGCCCTGGCGCATGTCCTGGAGGATGTCGCGCGAGGGGATCTCGCCGTCGCGGTCGGCCAGCGCGGCGACCTCGCCGTCGAGCGCGGCGGCCTCGGCCTCGTCCTTCGCCAGGGCCGATTCGGCGTCGTCGATCCGGCGGTCGATCCGGTCGATCTCCTGCCCGAACCGCGCGACGGCCTCGCGCGGCGGGGCGGGGAGGCGGGCCGCGTCGAGCGTCGGGTCGAGCAGCGGGGGAGCGAGCCGGGGGAGCAGGTCCGCGGCCTGGCGCTGGAGGTCGCGGTGCTCCTTGCGGAGGCGACGGTATTCCCTCTCGTCGTCGTTGTAGTCGTCGACCCCGGCGAGGAGGGCGGCCCAGGGAGCGGGGTCCTCGGGCTCGCCCAGGGCCTGGAGCGCGGCCTGCTTGTCGGCCAGCTCCTCGGCGTCGCGGGAGCGGTCGCGCGCGAGGGCGTCGAGCGACCTGGCCCGCGAGTCGCGATCGGCGACGAGGCGGTCGAGGCGCTCGCGGGCCTCGGCGGTGAGCCGGAAGCGGCGGAGGTCGTCGAGCGTCCAGCCGGGGACCAGCTCGGCCAGGCGGTCGGACGCGTCGCGGAGCGCGGCGTCGCGGGCGCGGCGGTGTTCGGGCAGGTCGCGACGGGCCTGCTGGACGGCGGTGATCGACCGGGCGAGGGACTCGATCGCCGCCCGGCGCTCGATAGGTCGGGGGTCGAAGCGCAGGGCTTCCAGGTCGCGGGCGGCCGTCTCGGCGTCCTCGCGGTTCTTGTCGCGCTCCCGGATCTGGTCGGCGGTCTCCTTCTCCAGCGCGTTGAAGCGTTCCAGGCCGTCGGCCGGGAAGCCCTCGGGGGCGGAGAGGCCGGCGCGCTCGCCGCGGAGCGCGGCCAGCTCGCGCCAGGGGGCCAGGGCCTTCGCCAGCCGTTCGCGACGGGCCAGCTCGCGCGCGGCCTCGACGAGCCTGCTCCCCAGCGCGGCGGCCTCGGCCTCGGCCTCCAGGAGTTCGCGACGGCGCTGCTCGTAGCTCTCGCAGCGGATGCTCTTCTCCTTGATCCGCCTGGACAGCTCGGTCAGCTCGGTGAGGAGCTTGTTGACGGGCAGGACGCGGGCGCCGTCGGTGTAGATCTTGCGGGCCTCGGAGTCCAGCGAATCCAGCACCTTCTTCGGGTCGGCCGGCCCGGCGGCCCCGACGCTGAAGAGGACGGCCTTCACGCTCTGCTCGGAGAGCGCCTTCTCGCCGGCGGCCAGCTCTTCCAGGCCGAAGGCGAAGACCGAACGATACAGGCCCTCCGACGCGCCGCCGAGCAGGGCCTCGAACGACTCCTCGTCCAGCGGCTCCTCGCGACCGGCGACGGTGCCCGTGACGGTGCGCTTGCGGCCCTTGCGACGGTGCAACTCGACGGCCGCGCCGTCGTCCAGGACGAGGGACGCGGAGCCCTCGATCTTGCCGTTGGCGGCCGGGCCGAAGGCGTACTTCGAGCGCTCGGCGAAGCCGAACAGCAGCTCGCGGACGAACTCCAGCAGGGTCGTCTTGCCGGCCTCGTTGGGGCCCAGGATCATCTGGACGCCGTCGCCGTCGAAGGCCAGCTCCAGGTCCTTGTGGCGGCCGTAGGCGCCGACGCGGAGGGTGCGGATTCTCACGATCGGGCCTCCGCGGTCAGGCGGTTGAGCAGCTCGTCCTCGGCCTTGCGGAGCCAACGCCTCAGCTGGTCGGGGTCGTCGAAGTCGGGGCCGCCGTCGGCCTCGTTCCTCAGCTCCAGGGCCACCCTGTTCGCCAGCTTGCGGACGTGCTTCGTCAGGTCGAGCAGGGCCGATTCGTCGTCGGCGGTGGAATCGATCGAGCGGAGCAGGTCGCCCAAAACGTCGCGGCCCTTGCGCAGCTTCTCGCGGTCGAGCGGCGGGTCGGTCTCCAGCTTGATCTTCTCGACCCAGAGGTCGGCGCCGAGGTCCCCGGGCGCGGCGCGTAGCTCGGTGACGGCCTCCTGCCGACGGGCCTCGTCGCCCAGCTCGCGGTGGGCGCGGCAGCGACCCTTGACCTCCAGCCGGACGGCGGCGAGCCGGCCGTCGCACTCCTCCGCGACCTCCCTCAATCGGAGCTTCGCCGCGTCGACCAGCTCGTCGACGCCGTCCTCGGGCGCCAGCCGGATCGTCTCTCGGCGCCAGCGCAGGACGTCGGTGGACCGGAAATCGAGCCCCGTCACCTCGCCCTCGGCGACGGTCGCCACCACGCAACCCTTCGCGCCGGTCTCGCGGACGTGCCTCCCCTGGGTGTTGCCCGGATAGACGACGTAGGGGCCTTCGTGCAGGATCTCTCGCTTGTGGATGTGGCCGAGGCCCCAGTAGCCGTACCCCTTGGCGACCAGCTCGTTGACGGAGCAAGGGGCGTAGCTGTCGTGGTCCAGCGAGCCGGTCGCGTTGGTGTGCAGCAGGCCGACGTTCAACAACCCCTTGATCGGTTTCGGGTATCGCGGGACGAGGTTCTCGGTCATCTCCCGGCGGGGGAAGCTCATGCCGTGGACCGCCACGCCGAGGTCTTCCAGGACGACGGTCTCCGGCTTGTGGCAGTCCAGGATGCGGAGGTTGTCCGGCCAGGGGACGCGATAGCTCATCTCGTCGCGGGAGTCGTGGTTGCCGCGGATGACCAGGACCTGGATGCCGCGGTCGCGCAGCCGGCGCATCTGGCCGGCGGCGAACAGGGCGGTGTTGAAGTCGTTCCAGTCGCCGTCGAACAGGTCGCCCGAGACGACCAGGAACGAGGCCCCCTCGTCAAGGCAGACGCCCACCAGGTTCCGCAGCGCCTCGCGGGTCGCGAGCCGGACGCGCTCGACGGGGGCGCCCTCGTAATGCTCCAGCCCGCGCAAGGGGCTGTCGACGTGGAGGTCGGCGGCGTGGACGAACTTCATCGGGCGATCCCTCGGTCCATGGGGGCGGGCGATACCGTCCGACGGCCTCACCCGTTGCGGGGCGAGGCCGGCGACGACGTCCCTCCTCCCCTCGTGGGAGGAGGTGCCCCGGGGGGGCGGATCAGGGGGCGCGACCGACGCCCGCGGACTTCAAGGCCGTGGTCCGGTCGGGATATGGCGGCGATCGCCCCCCCGCCCGGTCCTCGACCACCCCCCCCGCGAGGGAGGAGGCAGGTCGCGCGGCGCGCCAACGTCGGCCCACACACCGACATTGTACTTTTGTCACCTGTCCGGGAAGGCCAATCGGCGAGGATTTCGACGCCGCGTGGTCGTCACATCCGTCGCGGCCGGATCAAGGCGTTGGGTCGCGCAGGGGTCGGCCCTTGCGATAGAGGTCCAGGCGGGCGGCGGCGCGGGCCTTGGCCTCGGGGTCGGGGCAGAGCGCCAGGGCCATCTCCTGCCAGGCGACGGCGGAGGGGAACCGGCCCAGTTCGGCCTCGGCGGCGGCCAGGGCGGCGAGGGCGAAGGGCTCGGCCTCGCGGGTCAGGACGCGGGCCTTCTCGGCCAGGGTCCGGGCGCGGGCGCCGTCGCGAAGCTTGGCGTCCGGGCAGGCGGCGAGGAGCCGGGCCAGGTGGGTCGCGGCGACGGCGTCGTCGGCGTTACGCTCCAGGGCGGAGCCGAGGTCGGCGGCGGCGTCGGCGTATCGGCCCTGGAACAGCCGGGCGATCCCCCGGCCGGCGAGGGCCGACGGGTGGCCCGGGTCGAGCCTCAGCGCCTCGTCGTAGTCGGCGGCGGCCCGGTCGTATTCCCCCTTCTGGGCGAGGGCGCGGCCGCGGCCGTAGTGGGCGTCGGCCGAGGTCGGGTCGATCTCCAGCGCCTTGCCGTAGGCCGAGACGGCCAGGTCGTGCTCGCGTAGCTCGACCAGGCAGGTGGCCCGCCCGAGGTGCGCGCGGGCGTCGCCCGGGGCGAGCTTCAGCGCCTGGCCGAAATCTTCCAGGGCGTCGACGTATCGCCCCTGGTCGAAGGCGACGGCGGCGCGGGCGTCGTGGGCGTCGGCCAGGCGGGGGGCGAGCCGGATCGCCCGCGAGAAGTCGTCCGCCGCGCCGGCGAGGTCGCCCAGCGCCCGACGGACGTCGCCCCGGCTGAGGTGGAACAGCGCGCTGGACGGGGCGAGCCGGATCGCCCGGTCGTAGTCGACTAGCGCCTTCTCGTAATTCCGGCGCGACGCCTCGGCCTGCGCGCGGGCGAACGGGGCCAGGGGGTCTTTCGGGTCGGCCTCCACCGCCCGCGAATAATCGGCGATGGCGGCGTCGACGTCCCCCGACGCGGCGCGGAGCCGGCCCCGGCCGACGTAGGCGGCGGCCAGCTTCGGGTCGAGCTTCAGCGCCTCGTCGTAGTCGGCCAGGGCCTTCGCGGCGTCGGCCGTCTCGGACAGGACGGCGGCGCGGTCGTAGTAGGCGAGGGCGTCCTTGGGGTTGAGCCGGATCGCCTCGGTGAACGCGGCGGCGGCACCGGCGAGGTCCCCCTTGCCGTGCAGCTCCACGCCCCTCGCCCGCGCCTCGGCCCCCTTCGCCAAGTCGTCGTCCCGGCCGATCGCGGGGCGCGACGGCGCGACCAGCAAGAGCAACGCGACGGCCGCCGTCGCGGCCTCCCAGGATCGTCGGCGCGGGGGCATGGTCAATCTCCGTATCCGTTCGGATGGCCCTGGTGCCACTTCCAGGCGGACTCGACGATGGGCCGGATGCTGGTGAAGCGGGGGACCCAGCCCAGCTCGCGACGGGCGAGCGAGGCGTCGGCCACCAGGGCCGGCGGGTCGCCGGCGCGGGGGCCGGCGACGACGGCGGGGATCGGGTGGCCGGTGACCTCGCGGCAGGCCTCGATCACCTCCTTCACGCTGGTCCCCCGGCCGGTCCCCAGGTTGCAGCGGAACTCCACCCCAGGGCCCAGCTTCTCCAGCGCCGAGATGTGCGCGGAGGCCAGGTCGTCGACGTGGATATAGTCGCGGATGCACGTGCCGTCCGGGGTCGGCAGCTTGTCGCCGAAGATGGTGATGTGCTCCCGCTGCCCCAGGGCCACCTGGAGGACCAGGGGGATCAGGTGGGTCTCCGGGTCGTGGTCCTCGCCGAGGTCGCCGTCGGCCGAGGCCCCGGCGGCGTTGAAGTAGCGAAGGGCGGCGTAGCCCCAGCCGTAGGCGTGGGCGAAGTCCGACAGGGCCCGCTCGATCACCAGCTTGGTGTAGCCGTAGGGGTTGATGGGGGCCTGGGGCTGGGTCTCCCGGATCGGCACGCTCTCCGGCTCGCCATAGGTGGCGCAGGTGCTGGAGAAGACGATCCGCTTGACATCGGCCGCGAGCATCGCCTCCATCAGCGACAGCGTGCCGACGATGTTGTTGCGGTAATACTTCGCCGGGTCCGTCACCGACTCGCCGACGTAGGCGAAGGCGGCGAAGTGCATCACGGCGTCGATCCGCTTCTCGCGCAGGACGCCGACGAGCCTGTCCTTGTCGAGCAGGTCCCCCTCGATCAGCCGCCCGGGCGCGACCGCGCCGCGGTGGCCGAAGACGAGGTTGTCGTACACCCAGACCTCGTGCCCGGCGTTCGACAGCATCCGGGCCGCGTGCGACCCCACATATCCGGCCCCGCCCGACACCAGCACGTTCATCGTCGTCCACTCCGTCGCGCCCCACCGTCGGAATCTCGGCCATCGAGTCTAACCGAATCGCCCCCCCGACGCCGCAACCCGCCGACGGCGCGCGGCTCGCCACCCCGCCGCCGGGCCGCGACAGGCCCCCCCCCACGCTCGCGCGCCGGGGGGCGGGCCTGCCCCGCGAGTTGGCTTCGTTCGCGCGCCTCGCTTACGACCCAATCCCACATAACCGTCCACCAGCACGCATTTTGCGACCTAACCAACTTGGCTTCGTTCGTCGTCTTCGAAGTAGTTTTCTCGACCATCGAGCAGGCCACGCGCTTCCCCCTCCCGCCGGGGGGCGGGTGGCCCGAGGGGCCGGGCAGGGGTCGTCGTGCCTCGGGGATCCCGACGGTTCGTGATCCATGCGGCCGATGCTAGCTCCGCGCCGCGGCGGCCCCGCCCGGGGGGAGAGGGGGCGGAATCGGGCCGGCGTCCCTGGGCCGGCATGGTCACCGCCGCTAAGACATGGTTTCAATACCCGGTCAAGCGACGAGTCGGGCGGCCGGCCGGTCTGGTCGCGGCCGGGCCGCTCGGAGCTTGCGGGCGCAGATGACGCAGGCGGCCAGCGAGTGGAACGCCTGGGCGTGCTCGGGTCGCCGCTCGTAGCATTGGACGAGGCGGCGGGGCCGCGAGAACCAGGCGTGCGTGCGCTCGACCACGTATCGTGTCCGCCCCAGGCCGCTGCCGTGCGGCGAGCCGCGCGGGGCGATCAGGGCCCGCATGCCCCAGGAGAGGATCAGGGCGATCGTCCAGGGGAAGCCGTACCCGCGGTCGGCCTGCACGGCCGCCGGGAGCCGGAGCCCCGCGGCGAGTAGGGCCGCCCGCATCAGCCACGGCAGCGGCCCGACCGGTTGCTCGTCGCGGCGGTTCGCCGGGCCGATCAGGACCGCCAGCGGCGTCCCGTCGCCGTCGGTCGCCAGGTGGCGTTTCAGGCCGCGCTTGGCCCGGTCGGTCGGGTTGGGGCCGGTGTGCGCCCCCCTTTTACGGCCCGCGTCGAGGCCGAGTCGACGACCGCCCGCTCCAGGTTCAGGAGCCCCCGCTCGCCGAGTGCGCCGAGCAGGAGGGCGTGGGCCTTCCGCCAGACGTCGGCCTCGGTCCACTCGGCGAACCGCCGCCAGCACGTGCCGCCCGAGCCGCAGCCCATCTCGGCCGGCAGCGACTGCCACCGCAGCCCCTCGCGGAGCACGAACAGGATGCCGGCGAGGGCCCGGCGGTCGGGGACCCGCGGGCGGCCCCCCTTCGGGTCGGGCGGATGCTCGGGCAGGTGGGGCGCGATCGCCTCCCACAACTCGTCGGTCACCAGGGCGGCCATGATGGATCCCTCCGGGAAGTAACCCGGAGTCTACCCGTCTCAGGCCGGGTTTTGAAACCACTTCTAAACCGCTTCCGCGTTGTCAAAGAGCGCCCTCATCAAACACCCGCATGGTCCGCGGCCGGATGGGCGGGATTTCAGGTTTCTCGAATTTTTCCGCGCGGTCCCGCCGAAGCCCGCCATGGACGGGAGGTCCGCCCCTTCCGCGAATGGCTCTTGACCGGAGCCCCGGCCTGTACGACACTTGTCAATGCCGTGAAATCGCTCGACCTGATGGAGGGGGGGTGACTCATGAATGCTGAAGTCGACATGGAGAGGCCCGGCTCGGCGGCGAAGGCGCTGGCCGTCGCGAGCGTCGGGGGGTTCTGGCTCCTGCCATTCTCCCCGCTGGTCGCCATCGCGGCGATCTCGATGACGTCGGAGACGACGGGCTGGCCCCGACGGCTGGCCCGCACGGGGGGCGTGCTCTGCATCGCCTACACGACCGCCCTGGCCCTGCTGATGTCGCTCGCGGTGGCCCGCCTCATCCAGACTCTTTCATAGTGCCTGGCGATCCAGCGCGCGGGCTCATGATGGCCCTCGCGATGGCTGGCCTCGCCCGGGGCGACGCTGTCCAGGCGGACGCCCTTCGGCTTCTCGCGTCCCGTGGCCAAGGGATGGATCCGGTCCCTCGCGTCGCGGTTCGATAGCGAAGGGCTGCCCCGGGTTGATCCCGGACGGCCCCGGATCGGTCGGCGGAATCGCCGTTCAGCCGGCCCCCCTTCGACGGCGCCATCCCAGGGCGATGGCGGTCGCGCCCAGGCCGAGCGAGATCGCGCCGGACGGTTCGGGGACCGCGCGGACGCCCGTGTCGATCCTGAGGACGGTCATCGTCCCCGTGACGTACACCCCTTCGTCGACGCTCGATTCCCACCTCTCCATGAACGCCCCGTCCTTCGCGAGCGACGTGGCGTTGAAGGCCAGGTAGGGGAAGAGCGGATCCTGGGGCGGTGGGATGGGAGCGGTGGAAATGGCCAGGCTCGTCAACGTCGGGCCGGTCGGGCCCGCCTCGAACGTTGCCGAGAACCCCTGCAGCGTGATCTGCTCGTAATTGTAGGGTTGGGGCCCGCCATGGACGGCGTCGATGACCGAGGTGGCGAGGAAGAACGTCTTCAGGTCCCCCAGCCCGACCGTGGTCAGTCCGTCGGCGAAGGAGAAGGTGCCTTCCCCGACGGCCCAGTTGCCCGGCTGCTGGTCGATCGTGAAGCGGATGGCCACCACGGTGTCGGCGTCGACGCGGCCCCCGATCGCCAGGAGGGCCAGGATCAGCGTCCTCTTGAGAGCGAGCATCTTCCATCCCCGGGGGTTGGGCGCGGCTCCAAGGGATGCCCGGCGCCGTCGTCGTTCACGGGCCCTGGCCCGTCTCCTCGCGTTCGAAAACCATGAGGGTCCAGCGGTCGCCGGCCTCGGCGCGGAAATCGTCGGGGCGGGGTTCGTCGGGGTCGCCGGTACAGAGGGTGAGCCGATCGCCTTCGAGCTTGTAGATGCCGCGGACGACCTTGTCGCGCCCGGGTCCGCCGTCGGCGTGGACGTCGATCGTCATGGGATCGGCCTTGGGGTCGATAACGATCGTGGAGGCGGAGAAGCTCTTGCCGTCGCGGCGCCAGACGACGCGGTCGCCGTCGACGGTCCGGGTGATGGAGCGGACGACGGCCGCGTCCGCCTCCTTCCCGTCGCGACGGAGGGAGGCGCAGCGCCAGACGCCCTGGTGCCGTTCCAGCTCGGCCTTGACGTCGGTGGCCGCCTCGGGCCCTTGCAGGCACGAGGCGGCGAGGAGGACGGCGAGCAGTCGGCTCATCCGAACAGCCGGGTGACGGCCTCTCCCTTGACCAGCTCGCGGGGCTGGTTGAGGTGATTCATGACCATGGTGGCCGGATCGATGCCGAAGGCGTGGTAGATGGTCGCCAGCAGCTCGCCGGGGTGGACGGGGTCGGTGAGCGGGGCCGACCCGGTCTTGTCGGACGAGCCATGGACGTGGCCGCGACGGATGCCGGCGCCGGCCAGCAGCGCGGTGTAGCAGTACGGCCAGTGGTCGCGGCCGTCGGCGCTGTTGCCGTTGCCGGACGTGCTGACCCCCTTGCGCGGGCTGCGGCCGAACTCGCCCACGGCGACGACGAGCGTCTCGTCGAGCAGGCCGCGGCGGTCGAGGTCGGTGAGCAGGCCGGAGAGGCCCTGGTCGAGCATCGGGCCGGACTGGTTCTTCATGCGCTCGGTCAGGCCGACGTGGTGGTCCCACGAGTGGTTGTCGGAGTTGGCGACCTTGGGCCAGATGACCTCCACGACCTTCGCGCCGGCCTCGACGACGCGGCGGGCGAGCAGGCAGCTCTGGCCGAAGGTGTTGCGGCCGTACAGCTCGCGGGTGGCTTCGTCCTCGGCGGCGAGGTTGAACGCCTCGCGGGCGCGGCCGGAGACGACCAGGCTCAGGGCGCGGTCATAATACTCGTCGAGCTTGTACTCGGCGGTGGCCTCGTCGACCGCCTTCATCCCGGCGTTGAGCGCCGAGCGGAGCTTGGCCCGCCGTTCCAGGCGAAGGGCGAAGACCTCGGGCCGGAGTTGCAGGTCGTCGACCTTGATCCGGTCCAGCTTGGTCATGTCCATGTCGTCGCCGTCGGGATACAGCGTGTAGGGGTCGAACGACTTGCCGAGGAAGCCGGCGGTCCCCCCCTTGCCGACGACGCCGCTCTCCTGGAGCGGGCGCGGCAGCATCACGAACGGCAGCATCGGCACGTTCTGCGGCCTCAGCCGGACGATCTGCGAGCCGAAGTTGGGGAAGTCCTTGGCGTTGGGGGGCTCGAGCTGGCCCGACGGGCTGACCTTGTCGGTCGTGTAGCCGGTCATCATCTGGTAGATGGCGGCGGTGTGGTTGAACAGCCCGTTGGGCGTGTAGCCCAGCGACCGGACCAGCGTGAACTTGTCGGAGACCAGCGACAGCTTCGGCAGGATCTCCGTGAAGTCGATCCCCGGCACCTTGCTGTTGATGCGGGAGAACTGGCTGCGGACGTTGTCCGGCAGGCCGTCCTTGGGGTCCCACAGGTCCAGGTGGCTCGGCCCCCCCTGGAGATACACCATGATGATGCTCTTGGCCCGGCCCCACCCCGGCGCGGCCTTGCCCGCCGAGGCGTCGGCCGCGCGGGCGGTGGCCGCCTGGAGATGGAACAGCGTCCCCAGCGAGACGCCCATCAGCCCCGAGCCCCCCACGCGGAGGAGGTCGCGCCGGGTCGTCCCCAGCGTCGGGTCGCACAAGTCCTTGCCGGCCTGTCCGGGGACGATGATCATCGGCGGGGCTCCTGGCCTCGGGGAGAGAGGGACGCGAAACGGAGACGGGATGACTGCGGATCGTATCGGTCAATCGGCCGCGGCGCTATTGAGCGAGAGCGGGGGGACGGGGTCCTCGAATTCGAAGTTCGCGAAGGAATCCTTGAGTTCCCCCGGTGTTCGGAGGAGGAGCATGTTGATGTCGGCCTGCTGGTCTTCCGTCAGCCGAGCCAGGTAGGACCAGACGAGCCGGCTCCGATCGCCCCGGCTCATGGATTCGAAGCCCGGGTCGAGGACGCGGACGCGGATCGAATAGGGGCCCTGCCGGTACATCGTGACCCGCGTCCCGGGGCGATCAGCCTGATACGCTTCCAGCGCCGACGCGATCGCGTCCAGGGTCTCGTCGGACGAACCACGGATCTCGACGGCCATGTCACAGCCTCCCGGCGGCCCATTGAATGATCTCGTCGACCGCGCCGAGGAATTCCAGCGCTTCCTCTTCCTTCAGGGTCGCGGTCGAGTATCGGAGGTCGGTCGACCAATCACCGACGATGGTAAAGGCCGGGTTGAGCGAGGAGGGCGGGGCCGGCCCCCCTCGCTCGCGATACCAGGCCTTCAACTGATTATAGTCGTGGGCCTTCGCGCCCCGGAACAAGGCCAGCGCTTCCGCCTCGCGGGTCGGAGGCGTGATCGCGAGGATCAGCGCCTTGAGGATGCACTCCACGCCGTAACCGGCCAGGTAAACCGCCCCGGTGTGCAGCTCGGACTTGAAGAGGACACGCGCCTCGTCCCGCCTCTGGGTCGCGCTCCGGGAGAAGCGGCGGACCAATCTGGTTTTCGGGGTGGCCACGGGGCCGGGGCTCCGCGCGGGTCGGGTCAGTGGTTGAACAGGAACTCCGGGCTGTTGATGAGGGCCCAGGCGACGTCCTGCGCCGCGGTGAGGCGGCGGCTGGCGGCCTGCCGGACGCTCATGTCGAGGTCGCCGCGGAGCCGGACGAGCGCCGGCGGCGGGGCGACGGGTTGCTTCGCGGACTCGACCCGGGCGACGAGCGCGGCCCGCGCCGGGTCGGCCGGGATCGGCGCCCTCGCGGCGGCGAGGGCGGCCTGGCGGTCGAGCCAGCCCTGGTCCATGCGGCGGTGGTAGTCCATCAGCGCCTCCGCCTGGGCGGGCGTCCGGACCTCGGGCGCGGTCGCGACGATCGCGCGGAGGGGCTCCGGCAGGCCCAGGCCCACGTCCGCCCGGCGGGCGACCGAGATCCGGAACCGGCCGAGCGTCCAGGCGTCGTTGAAGCGGTGATGGAGCTTGAACGTCAGGAGGGTCCCGCCGGGCCCGCCGACGGGCTCCTTCGTCCGGAACGTCGCCCAGTGGATCAGGCCCGTCCGCGGGGAGACGGCCCAGCCGCGCTGATCGTCGAGGTTGCCGTCGATCGCCTTGGCGACGTCGAACTCGCCCTGGCTGAAATCGGCCAGCGCGGCGTGCAGTTCCACGGGCTTCGCCTGCTCGGGAGCCCCCTTCGGCGCGGCGGAAACCTGGAACTCGGTCAGCACGAAGTTGCCGTCGTTCGCCCGGCCGGGGCCGGACGACGGCAGGCTCGGGTCGGCGAGGGCTTCGATCCGGACCGCGGCGATCCCCTCCAGGTCGGTCTCGGCCGCGAGGACGACCTCCGCGTTCTTGTTCGGGCCCGAGGCGACGATGGAGCCGTCAGCCTGCTTCTCCAGCTTGGCCTCGCTCGACGCGGCCATCGACTTCGGATCGATCACGACCCAGGGGTCGACGACGGAGCCGGCGTTGGCCTTCTCCCACTCGGCCACCTTCGCGGCGACCTGGGCCTCGTAGGCCCTGGCGTCGGCCTCCAGGGCGGCGATCTTCTCGGCGCGCTCGGCCTCCTTCCGGGCGATCGCCGGGGCCTGGGCGGCGTCGAAGGCCGACAGCTCGGCCTCGGCGGCGGCGAGGGCGGCCGAGCGTTCGCGCTCCAGTCGCGGGCGGTCGAGGGCGAACTGGACCTCCGCGCGGCCCAGCTCCTCGGCGAGCGCCTTGTGGTCGTCGTCCACCTCCTGGAACGCGGCGCGGGCGGCGTCGACCTCCTCGGATCGCGCGGGGCGGTTGAGGATCCGCAGGAACAGCTCCTCCACCAGCCTCGCGTCGTCCCGCTGGGCGGCGGCGAGCTTCGTGAGGGCGTTCTCGGGATCGGCCAGGGCGTCGGCCACCGTCGGGCCGCTCACCAGGGCCATGATGGGGCCGAGCTGCATGTCGCTCGACCGCTCGCACTCGCAGGCGCTCTCGCGGACGGGGCGGCCGAACGCCGAGAGGAAGCCGCTGGGGAGTTCCACGCCCGAATCCGGCAGCGCCGAGGCCCGCGTCCCCGGCGGCACGCCCGGGATCCGCGAGGTCGAGCCCGTCGCCAGGTTCACCGCGTCGTACAGCACCTCGGCCGGGAGGCGGCGGGCGATCGCGTGCGAGTAGTTCGTCTTGTCGTCGGCGTTGAACGCGTTCGTCTCCACCGACAGTTGATACGTCCGCGACGTGACGATCCGGCGGATCGTCGGCCGCACGCGGAAGCCGTCCTTGAGGAACTCGGCCGTCAGGTGGTCCAGCAGCTCGGGGTTCGAGGGGGGGTTGCCGGCGCGGACGTCGTCCAGCGGCTCCACCAGCCCGACGCCGAACAGGTAGCCCCACAGCCGGTTGACGTAGCCGCGGGCGAAGTACGGGTTGTCGGCCGAGGTCAGCCACGAGGCCAGCTCGGCGCGGCGGGTGGCGGCGGCGGGCTCCTCGTGGTCGCAGTCGAAGGGGAACTTCGGCGCGGCCGGCCGCCTGGTCCGGTCGTGGATGACCTCGGCGGTCGAGGCGTCGGAGACGACCTCGTAGAACGGCTGGGGCGCCTCGACGTCGGACCCGCCGATGGTCCGGCCGTTGCTGGCGGGGTCGGCCTTCAGGTCGACCTGCGCGAAGAACGCGGCGGTCTCGTAGTACTGGTCCTGGGTCCAGCGTTCGAAGGGGTGGTCGTGGCACTTGTTGCAGTTGAAGCGGACCCCCAGGAACAGCTGCGTGGTGTTCTCCATCGTCGCCTCGGGATCTCGGAGGATCTTGTAGTACGAGGCGGCGGGGTTGTCCTTGTTCGAGCCGGTCGCGGTGATGACTCGGCGGGCGAACTCGTCATACGGGACGTCGTCGGCGACCTGCGCGCGGATCCATTCGCGGAACGCGGCGGCGCCCTCGGCGCCCAGGAACTTGCGGTTCACCAGCAGGAGGTCGGCCCACTTGTTCGTCCAGTGGTCGACGAACGCGGGCGAGCCGATCAGGCGATCGACGAGCGCCTCGCGCTTGGCCCGGGATTCGGCCGGGTCGTGGAGGAACGCGCGGACCTCCTCGGCGGTCGGCGGCAGGCCGGTGAGGTCCAGCGAGACGCGGCGGAGGAACTCGGCGTCGGTGCAGAGGCCGGAGGGCTGGATCTTCAGCCGTTCCCACTTGGCGGCGACGAGGTCGTCGATCGGGCCGTGGCTGGGGGGGGGAGTCCAGACGAAGCCGGAGCGGTCCCCCATGACGGTCAGGGTGGTGGAGGCGTAGCAGCCCTCGTAGCGGACGAGGATCGGCGCCTCGCCGCGTCGGAGGGCGGCGACCATCCCGCGCGGCCTGACGTCGGCGACCTCGGTGTCGCCACTCTCCAGGAACGCCTCGCGGGTGACGTCGCGCGTCGTGCCGTCGGGGTACGTGGCGACGACGCGGAGCTGCTGCGTGGAGCCGGGGAGCTGGACGATCGGGTTCCCGGGGAAGACGTCGATCCGCTCCACCCGGGGCGACGTCAGGTCGAGCCTGGCCCCCTGGGCGATCCAGGCGCGGATGACCTCGTAATAGGCGTCGCCCGGCTTCATGAAGACGCCGCCGCCGTGGGGGACGACGCCCGTCGGCTTGTCGAGCATCAGGCTGTCGTCGGGGGAGGCCGTGTTGACGCGGCGGGCGGCGTTGTCGTCGGTGAAGGCGGTGACGTCGAACAGCGGGTCATAGCCCCGCAGCGAGAGCTTGAAGCCGTTCTTCCCCTGCGCGGCGCCGTGGCAGGTCCCCTGGTTGCACCCCATCCGCGAGACGACCGGGGCGACGTCGCGGACGAAGTCCGGGCGCATCGCGGCCGACAGCCCCGCGACCCTCACGGCGACCTCGGCCGTCTGGCCGCCGACGCGGAGGATCACCTTCGCCACGCCGTCGGCCTTCGGCTTGACCAGGCCGGAGCGCGTGACCTCGACCGCGGGGCCCTCGACCTTGAAGTCGACCGACCGCGTGACGTCCACGGCGTCGCCCGAGGCCAGCCTCGCCGTGGCGACGAGCTGGGCGTAGGCGACCGGCGAGTCGAGGAGCGCCTCCTTCGGCTCGACGTCCAGGGCCGCGACCGGGGAGGCCGGCGCGGGGTCGGGCTCGACGGGGTCCTCGGGCAGCGCGAGCGAGCCCGACGCGCCGGACGCCGCGAGCTTCGCCCGCGCGGATTCGGAGATCGGGACCGGGACGAATTCCCTGATGGGCGAGGCGGTCTCCGGGTCGATCAGGCGCACCACGCCGTCGACGCCGGCGAAGGCCAGGACCTTGCGGTCGGGGCGGAAGTCGACCGCGTAGAGGCCGGTCGGAAGTTGCAGCCGGGAGACCTCGCGCACGCCGTCCTTGTGGTAGGCGGCGACGGCCGCGTTCTCCTCGGCCGACCTCGTGGTGACGACCTTGGCCTGGATCTTCTTGATCGCCTCGGGGTACTCGTCGCTGAATTCGTGGGAGTAGACGACGACCTCGCCGGTCGACCCGTCCAGGCTGGAGACGGCGGCGATTCGCAGGCCGTCCGGGCTGACGGCCACGCCCGTCACGCGGCCCGACAGGGGGGGCAGCGAGCGCATCAGGTTGGAGTCGTCGCCGATGACGCGCTGGGTCTGGCGGAAGATGCGGTAGACCTTCGGCTCGCCGTCCGAGCCGCCGACGACGATCTCGTCGCGCCTCGGGTGCCGGGCGACGGCCGTCAGGCCCCCCTTGAGCGCGCCGGGGGTGATCGAGGTGACGTTGTCGACGAACCGCTGCTCGGCGATCTCCGTGAGCTTGGCCGTCATGTCGCGGCCGACGGAGACCAGGTGCGAGCCGTCCGCGGAGAAGACGGTGTCCAGCGCCCAGTCGGCGTGGGAGCCCATGAACAGGACCTGCTCGCCGGTCCTCGCGTCGATCGCGCGGGCCGAGTTGTCGGTGCAGCCGAAGGCGATCCGGGTCCCGTCGGGCGACCAGCTCGCGCCGGTGACGACGTCGAAGGCGACCGAGGCGGAGAGGGTCAGCTCGCGCTTGGCGACGTCCCAGACCTGGATCTCGCCGCGGCGGCCGGGGTCGCCGCCGGCGGCGGCCAGCCGCGTGCCGTCGGGGGAGAACGCCAGCGAGTCGACGCGACCGGACAGGCCGACCAGCCGCGCGATCGGCTCGGAGCCGTCCCCCTTCCACAGCAGGATCTCGTGGAACCCGGCGACGGCCAGCAGCGAGCCGTCGGGCGAGAACGCCAGCGTCGGGACGACCGGGGCGCGGGCGTACTCGGGCGGGTGGTCGGCGTCGACCCCCGAGCCGGCGCCGGCGGGGGTGTCGTCGACGGCGCCCTGGGCGACCCAGTTCCGGATAATCTCGACGTCGGCCTCGCCCAGCGGGGAGGCGTCGCGGGGCATCTGCGCCTTGCCGTCGTGGGCCGTGATCAGCTCCAGGAGGGGGCTCTCCTCGGGCTTGCCGGGGACGACGGCCTCCCCCTCGATCTCTCCCCCCTTGAGCAGGCGGTCGAAGGACGTCATGACGTAGCCGCCGCCCGCCTTGGCCGGCTGGTGGCAGCCCTGGCAGTGGGCCTGGAAGATCGGCCGGACCTGCTTGTCGTAGCTGACCTTCGCCGGCGCCTCCGGCTCCCCGGCCGACGCCCCGCCCCAGGACAGCGCGACCGCCGCCAGCGCCCCGAGCCCCACCCGGCCGAGAATCGGCCGGCCCTCACCGCGCGTCGAACGGCCCATCAGCGCACGCCCCCCGGAACCGGGTATCGAAAAGAACAGAGGAGTTCCGCGGATGTTAAACCCGCGGCGGGGCGGATGCAATGCGTGGACTGCCCGTCTCTCGGGCGCGCGGCCGCCGCGGAGGGCCGGCCGCGGCGCCCACGCCGGCGCGCGGGAACTGATTTTTCTTCTGGACGCGGGCCCGGCCTCGTGCTCGAATATCGACGCTGTCGAACCATGACATCTTCATGTGCGGAATTTGCACACAAACGATCGCTCGGGCGCGGTCCCGCGACGAGAGGGAGTCCGCGATGCACGTCTGGTTGAGAATCATCGTTCCGACGCTGGGCTTCGGCGCGCTCCTCTCCCCGGCCCGGGGCGACGGCGTCCTCTTCGCGACGGGGGATCCCGACGGCCTGATGGCCATGGCGTCGAGGCCGTCGGGCGGCGGGGGCGGCGAGATCGAGACGGGCGACGATTTCGTCCTGGACGGGGCCTCCCGGATCACGGGCCTCTCGTTCACCGGCCTCCTGACCGGGGGCGCGACGCCGGCGGACATCGCCCAAATCGTGGTGGAGATCTATCGGGTATTCCCCGAGGATTCGACCGTCCCCCCGTCCGGCAGCGTCCCGACCCGGGCGAATTCGCCCTCGGACGTCGCGCTCACCTCGCGCGACTCGGGCGCGGGAGAGTTGACGTACGCCTCCGCCGTGGTCAACCCATCGTTCGCCGTCGGCAATTCCGTACTGAACGGCATCCACCCGGTACCCGGGAACGTGACCGGCGGGGACGGCCCGGTCGTCGGCTCGGAGGTCCGCCTTGATATCGCCCTGAGCGACCCGATCACGCTCGCGGCGGGCCGCTACTTCCTGGTCCCACAGGTTCTCCTGGCCGGCGCGGGCCAGGAATTTTACTGGCTTTCCGCGCCCCGGCTGGTCGGGCCGCCCGTCCCCGATCTGCAGACCTGGATCCGCGACGGTTCGATCGATCCCGACTGGCTCCGGGTGGGCACCGACATCGAAGGCCAGGGGCGGGCCTTCAACGCGTCGTTCACCCTGACAGGGACGGCGGTGCCCGAGCCGGCCGCCGTCCTCCTCGCCGGGATCGCCGCCGCGGCCGGCTGCGGGGGACTCCCGTGGTCCGGGCGTCGGCGCCCGGGCGATCGCCCGGCCGGTTGATCTTGACGCCCGACGCGCATGAGCTGGCCGGCGCCGCGGGCGGAGGCTCGCGACGCCGGCCCTGGCGTGTCGGGTTCGCGCGGCCGCCTCGCCGGGCGA